>JAIXYL010000110.1 GCA_027490265.1 Sediminibacterium sp. | reverse complement strand
GGCAATATGAATTTCTTTAAAAATATCAGCGAAAACAGATTCATCAATTATAATCGATTCAATGAAGCATATCGAATTAGTGATCGTGAAAATTTAAGTGCGGGGAGCGGATATGCACATACTGTACAGTTGTCTTATACAGTAAAGCCTTCTCAAAATTTATCAGAGCAACTCCGATTTTTTGTGTCTGCAAATTCAAGTAAAAATGATAATGATAGAGATTTCTTCCAGCAATTTTTAAGTTCAGGAATGGTGCCAACCGGGGTTGATTCAACGCAATCTCAATTCTTTAATAATTATAATCGAAGCTTGTCGGCAAGAGTTGATTATAACAAACCATTGTCTCGCAAAAACAGTCAATTTACAACTGGGGCCAATTATCATACTTCTTGGTTTCATAATACATTGAATACAAGTTTTCTGAGCAAGTTAAATGGGGTGATGATTCCCAATGAATTATTAAGCAATGATTTTTATTTCGTCCAAAATATTGCAACATTTCGGGCTGGTTTAAGTCTTTGGTTTAATAAAGAGATTCGACTTTCCTTTGGCGCTCAGGCAGAACATACACAAATGCGTTTTGACTTTGTAAAAGGCAATGTGTCTAATGTAAACAATGCCTACTGGAATGTTTTACCCAATATGACTTTGCGTAAAGATTTTACCAAACAGTTGAATACAGCTTTAGTATACAGAGCAACCATTAGAAGGCCTGGTATTGGAGAACTGAATCCAAATATAGACTATTCCGATCCGTATAATTTACGATTTGGAAACCCAGATTTAGAACCCACATTGGCGCATAATTTTGATTGGAATCTCAATTACACAAAGGGTAAGTATTATTTCAACACCTCTATTGGATTTAACAAAGTAGCGCAAGTGTTCAACACCATAAGAACGCTTGGAGAAGGCGGTAAAACCAACGTAACATGGTTAAATATTGCTGATCGAAATGAATATGAAGCGAGTGCGTTTGGAGGCTATACGTTTAGTAAACAATTTCGAATGAATGCAAGTGTTGGGTTTACTTATAATCAGTATGGACAAAAAGAAAAGCAACTCTATCTGTATCAAAATGGCGGCTCATTTTATACCAACGTCAACTATACATTTACACCCAATAGCGTCTGGACATTTGAAGGGACTGCTCGATACAATCGATTTGCCAATCCACAAGGCATTAGTAGGACCAATATTAATACCAATTTTGGCGTGCAACATAAAATGTTTAATCGGAGACTGATTGTTTCCTTAAATGCTATTGATCCTTTCACACCGCAGGCCTTAAGTGCTGTTACTAATGGCCCTCGTTTTCAGTTGGAGAGTTTTAGTTCAACGAGAAGTAGAAATTATCGCATTTCAATTAGTTATCAGTTGAATCGGATGGTTCAAAAGACTAATCTCAGTGAAAAGGAAAAAAATAAAGTCATCAATCAAATCAAAAAATCAAAATCTTAATCTACTGAAAGGCTTTTAATTTTTGATTTTAGCCAGCTTGATTTTATAGGCAACAACCAGTCTTCTAAAAATGCTTTTTTGGTTGCAACGGTGTTATTGAAATAAACAGTATCCTCATCAATAAATCCATTTTCCCAAGCGTAATTCAATTGTGCAAGTGGCAGTAATTCTACTTTGTTGTTTTTCCAAAATGCCAAGTTTAACCGATTGAATAAATCAACTTTACAAAGCTGTTCAATTTTTTTAATAGTGTGTACCGAACTGTCTGTGCTGCAACCACCAACTGTTGTGGTAGATTCGTCTGCCATGATCACAATGAATTGTCCAAAAAACAGATTGGCAAATCCTTTCACAGGAGCACCATGGCTCTTCCAATTATTGATAAAATCTGTTAGGATGGATTCTATTTCAAATGCTTCGGCAATGCTGAATAAACGGCTGCTTTGGTAGATCCAGACTTTCGAATTCAGATGAAAATCTTGCGGACAATATTGCTGGTAATTAAGTAAATCCATAGAGCAAAATTACGAATTATGCCATGCTTTCCGCAATCATTTCTGCAATGTCTAAAACAGCCACTTCAGCTTCTTTCTCTCTATTTTTTACACCATCAGACATCATGGTATTACAGAAAGGGCATGCAGCTGCAATAAACTTAGCACCAGTTTCCAATGCTTCATCAGCTCTGTCTATATTAATGCGCTTGTCTCCAGGTTCGTCTTCTTTAAACATCTGTGCACCACCAGCACCACAACACAGACCATTGGTTCTGCATCTTTTCATTTCAACCAACTCAGCATCCAATGCTTCCAATACTTTTCTCGGCGCTTCATAAATATCATTGGCCCTGCCTAAATAACAACTGTCATGGTAAGAAATCTTCTTGCCTTTGAAACTGCCCCCTTCTTTAAGGACAATCTTTCCTTCGTTAATTAATTGTTGCAATAAAGTGGTATGATGGATCACTTCATAATTACCGCCAAGTTCAGGGTACTCGTTTTTTAATGTATTGAAACAATGAGGGCAAGTGGTGACTATTTTTTTAATATTATATGCATTCAGCGTTTGAATATTCTGGTATGCCATCATTTGAAATAAAAATTCATTACCTGCTCTTCTAGCGGGGTCTCCAGTGCAAGCTTCTTCCTTTCCTAGAATGGCATATTTTAAACCTACTTTGTGCAAAATAGTGGCAAATGCCTTGGTGATTTTTTGTGCCCGTTGATCAAAACTGCCTGCACAGCCAACCCAAAATAAAATATCCGGCGTTTCTCCGTTTGCCATCATTTCTGCCATTGTATTTACTTTCATCTCAATTCATTTATTCGGTGATCATTAATTTATTGTGAAGCCATTTCTGTTGCCCATTTGTCTCTATCGTCTGGTGAGAATTTCCATGGTGCAAAATTGTTTTCAATATTGCTAAATGTGCCATTCCATTCTTGAGGTGCATTACTTTCTTCCATAATCAAAGACCTTCTAAGCTCAACAATAATGTCTAATGGTGAAATACTTACAGGACATGCTTCTACACAAGCATTGCAAGTTGTACATGCTCTCAATTCTTCAACTGAAATATAATCATGCAGTAAAGACTTTTGGTCGGCTACAAAGCTTTTGTTTTGATTAATATTTTTGCCCACATCTTCTAGGCGATCCCGTGTAGCCATCATAATTTTTCTTGGGCTCAATAGTTTACCAGTACTATTGGCTGGGCACTCAGCGGTACATCTGCCACACTCTGTACAACTGTAGGCGTCTAACAAGTTTTTCCAGCTTAAATCAAATACGTCTTTTGCTCCAAAACTTGCTGGTGGTGCTGCATTGGCCGGTGCCAATTCAGGCTGCATGGCATACAGGACTTCGTTTTGTACTTCCGGCATATTTTTCATCTTGCCAACTGAGTCTAATTTGGCATAATAGGCATTGGGGAATGCCAGAGCAATATGCAAATGTTTGGAATAAGGCAAATAATTTAAAAAAGCAAAAATGCCAACAATATGAATCCACCAAGCGCTTCTTTCAATAGCAATCAATGCGCTGTCTGAAAGGCCAGCAAATAAAGGCATTAACTGTGAAGAGATGACAAATGAACCTGTATTCATATAATGCGCATCCCCTCTGGTTTGTAAAACTTGGTCAGTTGCATTCATGGTGAGGAATAAACTCATTAAAACAATCTCAGTAATCAAAATAAAGTTGGCATCTGTTTTAGGCCAACCATTTAAATCTTTATTGACTAAACGTTTAATATTTATCCAATTTCTTCTAGCTAGAAAAACAACACAAACAACAATTACACCAAATGCAAGCCATTCGAAAATATTAATCAGCCAGCCATAGAATTCGCCTAGATATGGCAAAAATAAACGGTGCGTGCCCAATAAACCATCTAATACAATTTCAAGTACTTCAATGTTAATGATGATAAACCCTGCATATATGATAAAATGCATGATGGCAACTGGGATATTCTTAAACATCTTTCGTTGACCCATTGCCAACAGTAACACATTCTTCCAACGGATACCTGGATTGTCTGATAGGTCTTCTGACTTTCCTAAGAAAATATTGCGCCTGATTTCTGCAACTTTTTTTGAAAAGAATGCAATTGCAGAAATGGCCATTACCAGAAATAGCACTTGTTGTATATACTGCATAAATAAAGTTATACGCTAAGATAATAGTTTTAGGGGCAGAAGAATGCAATTGTGTAATGCAATTTATTGTTGTTATTTTAGTGGATAATTTACCATATGACGCCAAAGAAATACGTTTTAACTGCCGAAGCTGCCAACCAGAAATTAAAACGAATGAGTCTGGAGATTGCAGAAAGTTTAAGTGGCCAGAGCGGCCCATTATTCTTAATTGGAATAAAACAGAGCGGAGAAGTGATTGCATCTACAATTGGCGCTTTATTAGAACCTTTGATGAATCAACCCATACAAATCTTAACTGTCAGCTTAAACAAGCAACACCCCAAAGAAGTGCTATTAAGTGAACCCATTGACCTTAATGGGGCCAATATCATTTTGATAGACGATGTGACCAATAGTGGCAGAACCTTATTGTATGCCTTAAAACCATTGCTGGATGCACATCCTAAAACCATACAAACTTTGGTAATGGTAGAGCGGATGCACAAATTGTTTCCGGTTAAACCAGACTTTGTTGGTTTGTCCATATCTACAACTGTAGAAGAACATATACAAGTGGAAACAGCAGATGGCAAAATTGTTGGGGCTTATGTGGTATAGTTTAATGCCTTATTTTTCATATATTGACAAACATTTTTAACTATTATAAAGACTTAAAAATCAACTAAAATGGATGCTGCTATTCAGGAACGCGTAAATATTTGGCTCAATGGAAACTACGATGACCAAACCAAAAAAAACATATTAGACATTCAACAAAATAATCCAGAAGAGCTGGCAGATGCGTTTTATAGAAATTTAGAATTTGGTACTGGGGGATTAAGAGGGCTAATGGGCGTAGGCACCAATAGGGTCAATAAATACACCATTGGGATGGCCACCCAAGGCTTTGCTAACTATTTGCAAAAAACATATCCGGGGACCGAGATTAAAATAGCTATTGCACACGATAGTAGAAATAATAGTCGCTTTTTTGCTGAAACAACTGCCAATGTTTTCGCGGCCAACGGTATTAAAGTGTTTTTATTTGAATCACTAAGACCCACGCCGGAACTAAGCTTTGCCATTCGTCATTTGGGCTGTAAAGCTGGGGTGGTTTGTACCGCATCGCACAATCCTAAAGAATACAACGGCTACAAAGCATATTGGAATGATGGGGGACAGTTGGTACCGCCACATGATAAAAATGTCATTATAGAAGTAGAAGCCATTCAAAGTGTGGATGATGTAAAATGGAGTGGGGGCGAATCTAATATTACCATTATCGGTAAGGATATTGATGACGCGTATATTGACATGGTGAAAGGGCTTAGTGTATATCCAGATGTCATTGCCGCTCAAAAAGATTTGAAGATTGTATATACACCCATTCACGGAACAGGTATTACATTGGTGCCACAGGTCTTAGAAAAATTTGGGTTTAATAATGTACATGTTGTAGAAGCTCAATCAACCCCTGATGGCAATTTCCCAACAGTAAAATACCCTAATCCTGAGGAAAGTGAGACCATGAGTATCGGTTTGCAAAAAGCAACTGAATTGGATGCGGATATTCTTTTAGGAACTGATCCAGATGCTGACCGTGTTGGCATTGGCGTGAAAAACCATAAAGGTGAATGGGTACTAATGAATGGTAATCAAACTGCTGTATTGGCTTTCGCCTATATGATGGAAGCAAGAAAAGCCAAAGGCATTGCGCAAGCCAATGATATGGTAGTGTCTACTATCGTAACATCGGAAATGATTAACGAAGTGGCCAAACAAAATAATGTTGCTTGCTACAATGTATTAACGGGCTTCAAATGGATAGCCGAAAAAATCAAAGAATTAGAAGGTAAAGAAAATTATGTGATAGGAGGGGAAGAGAGTTTCGGGTTAATGATTGGCGATCAAATTAGAGATAAGGACGCGGTAAGCGCTGTGGCATTGATGTGTGAAATGGCAGCCTACGAAAAAAATAAGGGCAAAACCTTGTTTGATAAAATGATTGAATTGTATATACAGTATGGGTTCTATTATGAAAACCTCATTAGTATTACAAAGAAGGGGATGAACGGACAAAAAGAAATTGCTGAAATGATGGAGGGCTATCGCACCAATCCTCCAGCACAAATTAATGGCTCTGATGTAGTAACCTTATTGGATTATCAATTGCAAATAGGCAAAAATTTATTAACTGGCGATACTTGGCCCATTCAATTACCCAAAAGCAATGTGTTGCAATTTATTACAGCAGATGGCAGTAAAATTTCAGCCAGACCTTCAGGAACAGAACCTAAAATCAAATTTTATTTTAGCGTCAATACTACTTTAGACAATAAAGCAGCTTTTGATGCAACCCAAACATTGTTAGAAAACAGAATCAATGGCATTATCACTAGTATGAACCTAAAATAGTATGCTATATTCGCAGCATGCAAAAGGATAGAGTTTATACGGATGAGTTTTACCATAAAGGGATGCGCAAGAAACTGGTGGATACCTTGCGTGAGAAAGGAATTTCAGATGAAGCTGTTTTAGAAGCCATTAATACCATTCCAAGGCATTATTTTCTTGAATCTGCTTTTGATAAAATCGCTTACGAAAACAGAGCATTCCCTATTTCTGCGGATCAAACGATCTCGCATCCCTACACTGTTGCTTATCAAACCCAATTGTTGCAAATTCAAAAAGGGGACAAGGTTTTAGAAATTGGTACAGGGAGTATCTACCAGACGACCATTTTGGCTGAACTGGGCGCTCAATGGGTGTATACTATTGAAAGACAAAAAGTATTGTTTGATGAACAAAAAGCCTATTACCATTTTCGAAGACAATACCCCAATATTAAATTCTTTTACGGGGA
The DNA here is from genome assembly GCA_027490265.1 of Sediminibacterium sp. Lineage (GTDB taxonomy): Bacteria > Bacteroidota > Bacteroidia > Chitinophagales > Chitinophagaceae > Sediminibacterium. The sequence goes on along the minus strand of JAIXYL010000110.1, from coordinate 31,431 downwards.
TGGATTCAAAGGTTTGCCAACCTATGCGCCATTTGATAAAATTTTAATTACCGCAGCTGCACCATTTGTTCCCCCATTATTGGTTGAGCAATTAAAGCATGGTGGCTGTATGGTGATTCCAGTTGATGAAGGAGAAGCCCAAAGAATGATGCGATTAACCAAATTAAATGATGGTAGCTTAAAAGAAGAACTGTTTGACGCTTTTTCATTTGTGCCCATGCTCCAAGGAAAAAGTTTGTAATGGTCAAATACGTTTAACTGCAAATACATAATCATAAAAAAGTCCCAGCTACCTTTGGTAACTGGGACTTTTTTTAAAGCTTAATCTATTTTAAGACCATTCAATAATAGATGGTTATTGCATCATATCCATTCCACCACTTTGATCGGCTTTTGTATTTTTTCTTTTGAATAAGCTGGCATCAAATTTACCAAAGCGATAACTGAAATTAAGTCTTAACACTTGTGGATCTCTTCTTCTTTGATTGATTTGATTGAAGAAAGAACTCTCAGAAAAACTCTGGAACAATTGGGTTCTGAATATATCATTCATACTAAGCGTTAAGTTTCCAGAACGACCATTTTTCCAAGTAAACTCTTTACGAATCGCTAAATCTACCCCATATCTTGGTAAGTTATAGCCTTGTGCGCCTGATTGTGGTCCGCCGCCAAACATCATGCCTCCGCCACCACCGCCACGGCCGCCACCACCGCCGCCACCGCCTTGTGGTAACACGGTTCTAGCTTGATAGTCACCGCTTAATTGGATAGACCATCCTTTGGCTACTTTAAATGTATTGTTCATTTTTGCAAACCAACTCCATTGTTCTTGTACGAGGTCTGGTTGACCTGGTACAGTGGCATTAATTCTAGAATTAAAAATATTTAGGTTTACGGTCATTTCCCACCATTTATTGACTGCCATTTTGTTGGTCAATTCTAATCCAAATGATTGGGCACTATTGGCATTGATGAATGTGCTAAAGAACGCGCTATCCCCAGGAATCAACGCATTGGCATCTCTGTAAACATATCTGGTAATCAAATTGGTAGAATGCTTAAAGAAAGCGGTTGCTAAAAAGTTAGACCCTTTTTTATAGGCATTGTTCCAGCTCATTTCAAATGAGTTGGTAAATTCTGGTTTCAAGCCAGCATTACCCATATTGATATTCTGTGGATCAGAATAATCAGGGAAAGGCATTAATTGGAAGAAGTTTGGTCGATTAACTCTTCTTGAATAGTTAATTTGAAAATCTTGTTTGTCGTCAATTTTGTAAGTGATAAAGGCACTCGGAAACAAACTCAAAGGAAATTTCACTGAGAATGATGCAGAGTCAGCTCCTTTTGAGTTTAATAAGGTACCTGTATAATTTGAACTTTCAGCTCTTAAGCCCAATTGATAGCTCCACTTTTTAACTTTGAAACTATAAGTGGTATATGCTGCATAAACGGCATCTGTATATTTATACCGACTAGAAATTAATGGCACTAACTCATATTGTCCAGTAATGGCATTAAATCTAAATTGGTCTAATTTATTATTGAAATCCCTGATAGCGGCACGGCCACCAGCTTCAAATTTCGTGTCATCAGTAATGGGGTTTTCATAATCTATTTGGAATGTATGATTGGTTGTACTTCCCTCACCAATACCTCTTTGTAGGATAGGGGTGCCTTTTTGTGTGCCGTCTAAATTGTAAGTGAAGTTGTTGATATTCGAAAGGTTGTCATTGCTGCTTTTATTGTAGTTATAATCAGAAGATATATTGTGTCCATTCTTCTGGAAATTGTGTTTATAACTCAACTGCGTCCCTAGATTTCTAAAATTTGACGTGGATTGTGTTGCAATATCAGAATAAGAGCTTTTGATGCCTTTGATGGTTGAATCCACTCTTTGTGATTGATCATTGTCAAACTGCCCTCTATTATAATTGGCAGTAACAGAAATGGTATTTCTATTGTCTACGAAATAATCAATACCGCCTCTTAAAAAAGCGAAGTACCCAGTGTTGGTAGAATTTTGAACATTGTAAATATTACTTGGGATGGCTAAAATATTGTTTCGATCGGTTATGCCTTCTGATATTGATTTACGTTGATTAACTACACCACTACCGGTGAAATTCAATTTGTTTTGACGAATATTAATATCACCACCGCCATTTAACATGCCACGAGAATCAACCCCTAGTCTTAATCCACCATTGTAGCCAACTTTCTTATTCTTCTTTAAAACAATATTTAAAATACCTGCATTGCCACCAGAAGCATCAAATTTGGCCGACGGGTTGGTAATTAATTCAACACGGTCAATGATATCTGAAGGTATCTGGTCTAAAGTTATGGTAGTAGGTCTGCCATCAATGAATAAAGTTGGTGAAGCATTTCTTAAGGTTACATTACCATCAATATCCACATTTAAAGCGGGGATATTGCGCATTAATTCGGTGGCTGTTTGACCAGAGCCCATTAAATTTTTATCGACATTGAAGATTTTTCTATCGATGCCTAATTCAAATTGTGGTTTTGTAGAAGCTGTTACAGTTACATTACCCAAATTAGTGGCATCTTCCTCCATTTTAATATTCCCCAAATCCTTGTCGGCCATACCCAACATTTGTTGCATATTACCGCCCCCAGCGCCTCCAGTAGGCATTTTGATGCCAAAACTGATGGTTTGGTCAACTGTTTTATAAGCAATGGCTGTTGCATTTAATTTGAAATTGCCGAAAAGGGAGAGGTTTTCAAAACTAAAATCACCATTTGCTTTGGTAATAATGGTACCCAAAATCGCTTCTTTCATTTTTTTAGCGACTGTGTCAAACTTGTTGCCTCTTAACTGAACGGTTACCCCTTCAATGCCTTTATTGGTTTTACTGTCGACTATTTTACCATAAAAATGACCAATATTCATATTTTGACCTGCGGCACCAGGCGCACCACCGCGACCACCCATCATACCTGGCATTTGTGCAGTTGTGGAAGTTAAAAACAAGGCAAAAGCTGCCAATAATCCTAAAAATTTACGCATATACATTATTATTAATCAATACAAAGTTGGTTGACGCTCAGCATGAATGGTTCTTGCATTTTATGAGCGGTAATATGACAAGCCTGAATGGATAAAGTTTAACAAAATCGGCGAATAGGCTGTTTGATCCGTCGGTGACTAAGATATGAGTGTTAAAATAACCTGAATGATGCCAATGATAAATCCTAAAACGCCTCCGATAATTTCAACAAATCGGAATTCTTTGGCCATGATATCATTTAAAATTTGTTCAAGTTTGTCAGTTGAAAATCCTTTGACTTTTTCAATGACTATTTTTTCTAAATCTAAGTCTTTTTTAAGCTGTCCCATATAGTTTTTCATCAAACTTGGAAACAGGTCTTTCAGCTCAACCATAAATACAGATTTCATCTGTTGGATGGTTTTGTCGCCAATGAACATGCTGATTACTGGCATTTGATCTGCCAACTTAACTCTTAAAAAATGATCAATATGTGCATCAATTTGAGGCATTAACTGGTCTATATTCGCCGGATTGGAGATTTTGGCTTCAATATCTTCAAATGACAACAACTCTTCACTTACCAGTTTCCCTAATTTTTCAGCAAATTGGGCCTGTCTTTTCGGAAATATGCCTATAAAGGTAATCCCTAAAACAGTGACTGGTTTTTTGGGGTGAAACAACATTTTGATGGCAATCCAATTGGTAAACCAACCTATAAATGCAGAAATAAAAGGAATTAAGTATAAAAGCTTCATGTCAGAAATTTAAAAAACCTATAAAACATACGCTTTATAGGTTTTAAGTGGGAGAACGAGGGGTCTCGAACCCCCGGCCTTCAGTGCCACAAACTGACGCTCTAACCAACTGAGCTACGCCCTCCGTTTTTGTGGATGGCAAAAGTAGGAAATATTTTTTAAAAAAACTTCATCCAAAGCTTTGTTAATTGGATTAGCGGTTGCTTATGTGAACTTTTTTTAGGTTATTTTTGAAATGATCATGCAAAAACTAAAGCAATTTATGAAGAGTAGAAAAGGATTGGTGCTCACGGCCCTTGTATTATTTGGTTCCCTATTCATTGCATTTCGCAGCATCAATGGTGCTGATTCCAATGAAAAAATTGCCCAGCAACAAAAATTATTGAATACAGTTGGTGCATTGTTAGAGCAACAACATTATAGCCCCAAAAAAATCAATGATGATTTTTCTAAAGCTATTTTCAAAGCTTACTTAGATCAGTTGGACGGAGATAAAAGTATTTTTACTGCTGCTGATGTGAATACATTGAAAAAATTTGAGAGCAGCATTGATGATGAAATCCATGGATCTCCTATACAATTTCAACCAGCTGTGAGTGCCATTTACGAGAAGCGCGTAGCTGAAACCATGCAGATGTATAAAGATATTTTGTCTAAGCCTTTTGACTTCACAACAGATGAGTCGGTTCAGTTAGATGGTGACAAATTAGGGTATACTAATTCTGACATTGAAAGGAAGGATCGTTGGAGAAAAAAAATCAAATATTATACACTAGAACGCTTTGTTGATTTACAAGAAGAGCGTGACAAAAATAAAGGGAAGGAAGGCTTCAAAGTGTTGCCTGACGATAGTTTAGAATTATCCGCAAGAACCAGTGTATTGAAAATGATGGATAGAACCTTTAATCGCATTAAAACTACTTTTACAGAAGATCAGCGATTTAATGCATTCATCAATGTGATTACCAATACGATGGATCCTCACACTGATTATTATCCGCCTATTGAAAAAAGGGCTTTTGATGAAAGAATGAGTAATCAATTTTATGGCATTGGCGCACAATTACAACAAGATGACAATGGTATTAAAATTGCCAGTGTGGTGACCGGCGGCCCAGCTTGGAAATCAGGAGCAATAGTTGCAGGAGACATCATTATTAAAGTTGCACAGGGAGCCAATGAGCCAGTAGATGTTAGTGGATATGCTACCGATGATGCAGTTAAATTAATAAGAGGGGATAAGGGTACTGAAGTAAGAATCACGTTTAAAAAGCAAGATGGTACTACAAAAACAGTGGCCTTAATCAGAGAAAAAATTGAACAAGACGAGGGCTTGGCTAGAAGTGCCATTATTATGGAAGGGAATGATAAAATCGGCTATATTTCCTTACCAGATTTCTATGCCAATTTTGAAGATAAAAACGGCTTTAGATGTTCTGAAGACGTTGCAACTGAAGTTAAAAAATTAAAAGCCGAAAACGTTAAGGGTATAGTGATTGATCTAAGAAACAATGGTGGTGGTTCTTTGATGGAAGTAGTTAAAATGGTTGGCTTATTTATTAAAGATGGCCCTGTGGTTCAAGTTAAGGAAAGAGATGGTAGAGTTGATCAGCAAACATGGAGAGACAATGATGCCTCTGTTTTATATGATGGCCCATTAACTGTAATGGTAAACGAGTTTAGTGCATCAGCAAGTGAAATTTTTGCAGCTGCTATTCAGGATTATAAACGCGGGATTGTAATAGGCAGTAGTTCAACCTATGGCAAAGGTACTGTTCAAAGACCTATTCCTTTTGGCAGACCAATTGATTTTTACAGCAGTAGAACAGAATACGGTGCAGTGAGTTTAACTTTTCAAAAATTCTATCGCGTGAACGGTGGAAGTACACAATTAAAAGGTGTTGTGCCAGATATTGTGATGCCTGATACTTATGAGTATCTTAAAATTAGAGAAAAAGACAATCCCAATTCTTTGCCTTGGGATGCCATACCTCAAACTGCATACAAACCATGGGATGGCACAGTTGCAAATCAAATCAATGAGATTGTAAAAAATGAACAGGCGCGCATTTTATCTGATGCTAACTTAAATTTGTTGCAAGACAACTTAAAGTGGTTGTCTGCTAATGGGGAGCGTCCGATCAATCTACAAATCAATCAGTTCAAGCAAATGCAAGCCCAGGTTACCAAAACAGTTAACCAGAATAATACTTTACTGAAACTCAAAACAGAGTTGAATGTACAAGCTATGGAAGCAGATAAAGAAAAGTTCTATAATAATCCTGATAAAAATAAAGGCATTCGTTATCAGGAATGGCTGAAATTGTTAAAGCAAGACTTGCAAATTGATGCAGGTATTAAAATCATTCAAGCACTTGCAAACAATCAGTATGCAACTGCAAAAAAGTAATGGTGCATTTCCACTGATACAGTTCGGTTAATTATGGAAAAGACGTTAGAAAAAAAATGGTATGCTATTTATACCAAACCAAGGTGGGAAAAAAAGATTGATTCTGTACTGATTCGGAAAGGGATAGAATGTTGGTGTCCCTTACAAAAAGTAGAACGTCAGTGGTCGGATCGAAAAAAAATTGTAGAAGAGCCACTTTTCAAATCATATGTATTTGTGCGCATTGATGTAACGGAAAAATCAAAAGTGCTCATGACCGATGGGGCATTGAATTTTGTACATTATTTAGGGAAACCAGCCGTCATTAAAGAAGAAGAACTGAATAATATCAAAGCTTATTTGGCTGAAAAAGATGCCAAAATTTCTATTATTTCAGATGAGGGATTTTCGAGCGGAGACAAAATTAAAGTGAATTATGGTGTCTTCATGGATAAGGAGGGTACTGTAATCAGAAGTGGGAAGAAAAAAGTGTATGTGCAATTACAAAGCTTGGGTCAGGTGATGATTGTAGAGTTTCCCGCAGCTTTTTTAAGCCCCCAATAAATGCTCGATTACAAATTCCATTGCACTATTTGATTCGCCCATTCCTGACGATAAGGGGTACTCACCCTAATATAATTGTCGGTATACCCTTCCATCATGCCTTCTTTGTTAAACGATTCAAATAATACAGGCCTGGTCGTATGGGCATGTTGCTGTGAAAAATATTGTTGTTTCATGTAAGACAAGTTGCGCAAGATTTTATTGCGTTCGTTTCTAACAACAATGGGTACGATAGGCTGTATCTCTAATGCTTTGGTATGATCTCTTTCTGAGAAAGTAAATACATGCAAGTAACTGATGTCTAAAGCATGTAAAAATTCAAAGGTTTCTTTAAAATCTTCGTCGGTTTCACCTGAGAAACCAACAATTACATCAACCCCAATTGATGCATGTGGCATCAATTGTTTGATCAATGCAACTCGTTCTGCATACAATGCTCGTTTGTATCTTCTGCGCATCAATCCTAAAATTTTGTCTGATCCACTTTGCAAAGGGATATGGAAATGCGGCATGAACTGGTCGCTTTTAGATACCCATTCAATCAACTCGTTGGTAATCAGATTGGGTTCAATAGACGAAATCCTGTAACGCTCAATACCTTTTACCTCGTCCAAAGCTTTAACCAAGTCTACAAAATGTTCTAAGTGTACTTTTTCGCCATCAGGGCCCTTACCAAAGTCGCCTAAATTAACCCCTGTCAATACAATTTCTTTCACCCCTTCATTGGCCAAATGCACAGCATTGGCTACCACATTTGCTATTGAATCACTTCTGCTTTTGCCTCTTGCCATAGGGATGGTGCAGAATGAACAATTGTAATCGCAGCCATCCTGCACTTTTAAGAAGGTTCGTGTGCGGTCATGTTGCGAAAAAGAGGCATTAAATCCACTGACTTCATTAATATCACAACTGCAAATTTTAGCAGGGTCGGTGGTTTTGGTTAAATCGCTGATATGTTGGGCTATATTAAATTTCTCAGCTGCACCCAATACCAGATCCACACCAGGTATCTCGGCAATTTCTTTTGGTTTTAACTGAGCATAACAGCCTGTAATGACTACAAAGCTTTCTGGGGATTTTCTTTGAATGCGGCGCACAATTTGTCTGCACTCTTTATCAGCATTATCGGTAACGGAGCAGGTGTTAATTACATACACATCTGCAAGGTCATTAAAATCTCTTTTTTCAAACCCTTCCTTCTCCATAATTCTGGATAGCGTGGAAGTTTCTGAAAAATTGAGTTTACAACCCAAAGTATGGAATGCTACCGATTGTTTTTGATTCATTAGCCGGCAAAGTTAATACAGCTAACCCAAAAATCACACATCATATAGTGAATCTGTTAGGCGGCCATTTTTAAGACATATTAGCTGTAAAAACTTTCTTAAATCTGTTCAAACAGCCCTTAGTATTTCAAATTTTACCTATAATCAACTATGTTTGCCAGTCTTTAAAACCAAAACAGATATGCAGTTTAACAAGATCAATAATATCACAGGCTGGTTGGTTTTCATCATAGCCAGTGCAGTGTATACCCTTACTGCCGAAGCCGGTGGAAGTTTATGGGATTGCGGTGAGTTCGTGAGCAGTTGTTTTAAGCTTCAAATTCCCCATCCGCCAGGGGCCCCATTATTTGTTATTCTTGGTAGAATTTTTATCGTTTTATTTGGCGATGATCCAATGAGTGCTGCAAAAGCCGTCAATATGATGAGTGCCATTGCAAGTGCATTCACCATCTTATTTCTTTTTTGGACCATCACGCATTTTGCTAGAAGGATCAGTCAGTTAAAAACCACTGACACCTTGAGTACATATCAAATCATCAGCGTAATGGGCGCAGGTGTGGTAGGTGCATTGGCATATACATTTAGTGATTCATTTTGGTACAGTGCTGTTGAAGGCGAAGTATATGCATTGTCTTCATTTTTCACAGCTATTGTTTTTTGGGCAATTTTAAAATGGGAGAATCATGCAGATGAGCCAGGTGCAGATCGTTGGATCGTGTTCATCTTTTTTATGATGGGCCTATCTATTGGTGTACACTTATTGAACTTGTTGACGATTCCTGCGATTGTAATTGTTTACTATTTCAAAAAAAGAGACACATTCAATTATGATGTAATCCGCTCTTGGTTTATTAAAATTGTTGCTGTAGGCGGGGGACTTGCCTTTATTGCTGCATTGGTCAGTGCTGCTGCAGATGCTACCGACAATTTGCCAATGGATGGCACAATTGGGGGGCTCATGATTTTAGCAACTATTGTTGGCATTGGATTACTGTTTGTGATTGAAAAATGGAAACCAGCACAAAAAGCTTATTACGGAGGCGTGTATATTTTCTTTGTGATTGGCTGTGTGATTACAGGGGTTGTGCAGGTAGGCGTCATACAATATTCAGTTAAATTGGCTGGAACTTTTGATCGCTGGTTGGTCAATGGATCTGGTATGCCATTCTTTTCTGGCTTTACCTTATTTTTTGTTTTAGTTGCTGGGTTGCTTTGGTATGGATTAAAAATTGCAGCCAAAAAAGCTTGGCCTTATTTAACCCTGTCTATCTGGTGTGTGAGTTTTATGTTTATTGGGTACAGTACCTACCTCACGACAATGATTAGAAGTAGTGCGAATCCTTCAGTAGACATGTATAATGTAGACAACCCAATGAGTTTGGTTGGGTATTTAGGTCGTGAACAATATGGTGATTTCCCTTTATTATATGGGCAGAAATTTACCGCACAACCAGTTGATTTGAAGAATACAGGGATGCGTTATCAAAAAGCCCGCGACAAGTATATTGAAGTGGGTCAGGATAAAAAATACGTGTATAATCCCGAAGATAAAATGTTGTTCCCAAGAGTTTGGGATGCCAGTGATGACCAATATCATGCATATTATTATTCAGCGTTTTTAAATATCCCTAAATTAAAAGACGGCAGTTACGAAAGAGCGCCGAATCAAATAGACAACGTTAAGTTCTTTGTAGGCTATCAAGTTTATTGGATGTATTTCCGCTATTTTATGTGGAATTTTTCTGGTAAGCAAAATGATTTGCAAGGGGTATATACAGGTAATGTAAGAGATGGCAACTGGATCACTGGTATTTCATTTGTTGACAATCTGATCTATGGGGATCAATCACAATTGCCAGATTCTTTAAAAAACAACAAAGCCAATAATAAGTTATTTGCATTGCCTTTGATACTCGGTATTCTAGGTTTTGTGTATCACCGCAGAAAAAGAGGGGATGATGCTTTTGCTAATTTATTGATGTTCTTCTTTACAGGGTTGGCTATTGTATTGTATTTAAATCAGGCAGGTAATCAACCTCGTGAACGTGACTACGCGTATGTTGGTAGTTTTTATGCGTTCGCTGTTTGGATAGGATTGGGCGTGATGGCAGTGGTATCATTCTTAGAAAAGAAAATGAATCAAACCACAGCAGCTGCGTTAGCAACAGTGATTTGTTTATTGGCTGTGCCAGGATTAATGGCGCAGCAGGAGTGGGACGACCACGACAGAAGCAAGAAGGTTTTGGCGAGAGATTTAGCTAAAGATTATTTAGAAAGCTGCGCACCGAATGCCATTTTGTTCACTTTTGGAGATAATGATACTTATCCATTATGGTATGCCCAAGAAGTTGAAGGGATAAGACCTGATATTAGAGTCATCAATTACAGTTTATTAGGCATTGATTGGTACATTAATGAAATGCGATACAAAGTCAATGAAAGTGCCCCGATTGATGTTATTTGGACTGCCGAACAAATTGAAGGCGGCAAAAGAGATTACGCATTGTACAGACCCAAGCCAAATATTCCAGAAGATCGTTATTATGATTTATATGATTTGATGAAGAATTATGTAGGGAGCGATGATCCAGTGAATATGGAAGATAGAGGCAATGGGGAAGCGTTGAGTACTTTCCCAGTCCGTAAGTTCTCAGTGCCAGTAGATAAATCTGTTGTTTTGGCCAATCAAACCGTTAATGCCAACGACAGTGTTGTATCTGAATTACGCTTTGAACTACCAAAGGGTTCGTTGATGAAAAATGATATGGCAGTGCTAAACATTATTGCAGCCAATAAATGGAAAAGACCCATTTACTTTACCAATCCTCAAGTAGAATTAGGATTTGACGAATACTTACGCAGAGATGGTTTGAGCCATCGTTTAGTACCTGTTCAAGGGTCTAAAGTAAATACCAATTGGATGATGACCAAAGCCATGAATGTATTTGCTGCGGGTAATGCCAATGTAAAAGGGGTGTATTTTGATGAAGAGAATAGAAGACATTTAAACAGCATCAGAACGGCCTATACTGAATTGGCCATTGATCTTGCAGCAAAAGGCAGGAAAGATGACGCCAAAAAGGTATTGAATAAAGTGGATCAATTAATGGACGAAGAAAATTTCCCTTATGGTATGGTTAGCCGTGGAAATATGCACAACCGTAACTCATTAATGTTCCTGGAAGCTTGTTATATGGCGGATGACAAAACTTTAATAGAAAAAGTGTCGAAGTCAGTTAGTAAAGATTTGCAGCAGCAGATAAAGTACTACAATACGCTAAGTGGTCTGAAAGCTGAGAATATGGAAGATGAGAAACGAATAGCAGAAGGCTATTTAGAAGGTTTAGAAAGGATGAAAACGGTCTATAATCCGGCCATTCAAATCCCCGGAAAACTCATGGCGCCAAGAGACAGCAACTAAGTCAATCAACCATATACAATCGTCCCGAGTTTTCGGGACGATTTTTTTTGAACTTAATGGTCGTTTAACTGTTGAATAAATTATATGATTGGGTATCAATTCTTTTCTTTTAATCCAGATCAGGCAGGTCAGTCTAAATTTGATCAATTGCTCAACATATTTATGCAATTGCTGACTTATACCAGTGGAGATGCTGCTGAATCTATCAGTTGGATGAATGAACTCGACAAGCAATATCATTTTACAGATAAGGACTATGGAATGGGTGATTTTATTGAAGACCTTAAGAACAATGGGTATTTGAAAGAAAATCCAGTTGATGGTGATTTCAGTATCACAGGTAAAACGGAACAATCCATTCGCAAAAGAAGTCTTGAAGAAATTTTTGGCAAACTCAATAAAGCTGGCAAAGGCAATCACCAAACGTTTAAACCTGGTCAGGGAGATGAAGTGAATTCTGATACCAGACCATTTCAGTTTGGAGACATGTTGGAGCAAATTGATTTTACAGAAAGCATTCGCAATGCACAGATTAATCGTGGCGTAGAAGCATTTTCAATGCAGGAAGATGATTTGCAAATCAGAGAAGCAGATTTTAAAACACAAACTTCTACCGTGTTAATGATTGATATTTCGCATTCAATGATTTTATACGGGGAAGATCGCATTACTCCTGCCAAAAAAGTAGCCATGGCACTTTGTGAGTTAATTACCACGAAGTATCCAAAAGACACCATTGATATTGTAGTATTTGGAAATGACGCATGGCGTATTGAAATGAAAGATTTAACCTATTTAAAAGTAGGGCCATACCATACCAATACGGTAGCAGGGTTAGAATTAGCCATGGATTTGTTACGGCGCAGAAAAAACCCGAACAAACAAATTTTCATGATTACCGATGGTAAACCAACCTGCTTAAAAATTGGGAAGCAGTATTATAAGAATAGTTTTGGATTAGACAGAAAAGTAGTGAATCGATGCATCAATTTGGCTGCGCAGTGTAAAAAATTGAAAATCCCGATTACTACGTTTATGATTGCCTCTGATCCTTACCTACAACAGTTTGTACAGGAGTTTACAGAAATGAATAATGGGAAAGCCTATTTTGCTTCTTTAGACAAATTAGGGGCGTTTATTTTCAAGGATTTTGAAAGTGGAAAAAGAAAAACAGTTTATTAGTATGAAAAAAGCAAAGTCGATGCAGTATGCATCCATTTATAATTTAGGTCAATTAAAAGCAAGTGGCTATACCACTAAATCTGTAAAGGAAGAAGTGCGTCAAAATTTGATTAAAACCATCCAGTCTAAAGAGAATCCTTTTGAAGGAATCATGGGATATGAAGATACTGTGATACCAGATACGGAAAGGGCTTTGTTGAGTCAACACAATATTCTCTTTTTAGGATTGCGTGGACAAGCAAAAACCAGAATGGCCAGGCAGATGGTGGATTTGTTAGACGAATATATACCGATTATTGCAGGCTCAGAAGTCAACGATGATCCCCTCAAACCTTTGAGTAGATACGCTTTAGACTTGATTGCAGAAAAAGGGGATGACACACCCATTGAATGGGTGCACCGCTCAGCCAGATATGGCGAGAAGTTGGCTACACCAGATGTAAGTGTTGCTGATTTAATAGGAGATATTGATCCCATAAAAGCGGCTAATTTAAAACTCAGTTTTTCTGATGAAAAAGTCATTCATTACGGCATTATCCCTAGAAGCAACCGTGGCATTTTTGTCATTAATGAGTTACCAGATTTGCAAGCCAGAATACAAGTGGCTTTATTCAATATTTTGCAAGAAGGCGATATTCAAATTCGTGGGTTTAAATTACGAATGCCATTGGATATTTTATTTGTATTCACGGCGAACCCTGAAGATTATACCAATCGTGGCAGTATTGTGACCCCATTAAAGGATCGTATTGAAAGCCAAATATTGACCCATTATCCTAAGACTATTGAAACCTCATTGGCCATCACAGAACAAGAAGCGCAAATTTTGCCCGAGCAAAAACAGCGAGTGAATATCAGTGATTTAGTGAAACGAATCATTGAACAAGTAGCTTTTGAAGCAAGAGCTAATGAATATGTTGATCGAAAAAGTGGGGTAAGTGCCAGACTAACGATTGCAGCTTTAGAAAATGCCGTAAGTAGTGCTGAAAGAAGAGCGATTATTCATCAAGAAGCCACAACGCAGGTTTGGATCAGCGATTTGGTAGGCATCATTCCTGCCATTACTGGGAAAATTGAATTAGTCTATGAAGGCGAACAAGAGGGGCCTTATCAAGTAGCCGTAAACTTGATTGAAAAATCGTTGCGTCACATTTTTGTGCAATATTTCCCCAATCCTGAATTGGCTAAAAAACGAAAAACAAAAAAGACTGAAGACCCTGCTGCTGTTGTTGAAAGTCCATATAAATTGATTACCAAATGGTTCGATAATGGCAATCATTTAGAACTATTATTAGACATTAAGGACCAAGCAAAAATTGAAGCGTTGTATCAAGTGGATGGATTATATGCACTGGTAAAAAAGCATTACCCTCAAGCAAACCCCACTGAAAATGCGCTATTAATGGAATTTGTTTTGCATGGTTTGGCTGCATATTCATTAATCAGCAAACAAACCTTAGATGGTAAACTAACCTTCAATGATTTGATGGGCAGTATGCTGAATTTTGGGAATATGGATGCGGAAGACGAGTCTGATTTTTAAATCAATTCCTTTAATTTCTCTACCACTTGATCAATCTCAGCTTTGGTATTGTGTTTGCTGAAACTGAATCGAACAGTCACTTGATTCGGATTATTATTGATGGCTCTGATGACGTGTGATCCCTGGTCGGCGCCACTTGTGCAGGCACTTCCACCGCTTGCACAGATATTGTTGATGTCTAGATTGAAAAGAATCATTTCGCTCTTTTCAGTTTTTGGGAAACTAACACTCAACACTGCATACAATGATTGGCCCATTGGGTCACCATTGAAACTGACCCCAGCAATTTGATTGGTCAACTGTTGTTGCATATAGCGTTTCAAATCGGTAATATATGCACTGTCTTTTTCAAAATTTTGTGTAGCAATGTCTAATGCTTTAGCAAACCCAACTATCCCATATAAGTTCTCGGTACCAGCTCGCATATTTCTTTCCTGACTACCCCCATGCACAAAAGGCTTGATTTTGACATTTTCATTGATGTACAACATGCCTATGCCTTTGGGGCCATGAAATTTATGTCCTGCCCCTGTTATAAAATGAACAGGTGTATTTCTTAAGTCAAATGGGAAATGGCCAACGGTTTGTACGGTGTCACTGTGAAAAATGGCTTGGTATTTTTTACATAAATTACCTACTGCATGTATGTCTAAAATATTTCCAATTTCATTATTGGCATGCATGAGTGTTACCAAAGTTTTTTCTTTAGACTCTGCCAATAAAACTTCTAAGTGTTCTAAGTCAATATGTCCGTTTGGTAATAGGTTAACGAAACTTAAAGAAGCTTCTCCATTATGGTTTAAATATTCAATCGTATGACTGGTTGCATGGTGCTCTATGACAGAACTAATGATATGTTTACAGCCCAGATCTCTTACTGATGCTGTAATAGCCATATTGCTTGATTCTGTTCCACCACTGGTAAAGAAAATTTCTGCAGGATGTGCATTTAAGGTTTTAGCAACCAATTTTCTAGCATTTTCAATGGCCATCCTTGATTCCCTTCCATACGAATAAATAGAAGAGGGGTTGCCAAAATG
Source organism: Sediminibacterium sp. (assembly GCA_027490265.1). Classification (GTDB taxonomy): domain Bacteria; phylum Bacteroidota; class Bacteroidia; order Chitinophagales; family Chitinophagaceae; genus Sediminibacterium. The sequence goes on along the minus strand of JAIXYL010000110.1, from coordinate 16,237 downwards.
CGCTGTTAAATAGGGCATCATGGCTTCTAATACCGCAGGATCTAATGAAGTTGTTGCTGCGTTGTCTAGATAAATTCTTTCCATACTTAGTATTGATTAATTATTTAAACCGGCGGCTTCCTTTATATCATCCATTAATCGTTTAGCAATATTTGCCGCAACTGTTTCACTATTACTTTCCGCATAAATACGAATGATGGGTTCTGTGTTACTGCTTCTTAAATGCACCCAATCATTCTCAAATTCTATTTTAAGTCCATCTTCTGTATTGATCGGGTGTTTGTGGTATTTCTTTTGAATTTCAGCGAAAATGTGCTTTAAATCAACTCCTGGTGTTAATTCAATTTTATTCTTACTGATAAAATAATCTGGGTAGCTGCTTCTCAGTTGTTTGATCGATTTCTTCTCTTTTGCAAGATGTGTTAAGAATAGCGCAATGCCAATCAAAGCATCTCTTCCGTAATGCAAATCTGGCACGATGATTCCACCATTGCCTTCCCCACCAATTACTGCATTAACCGCTTTCATTTTTGTCACCACATTTACTTCACCCACTGCGCTTGCCGAGTATATGCCACCATGTTTGATGGTAATATCTTTTAGTGCTCTTGTGCTACTCATATTGCTGACAGTATTGCCTTTGCGATGCTGCAATACATAATCGGCTACTGCCACAAGTGTGTATTCTTCGCCAAAAAGTGAACCGTCTTCGCAAACAAAACATAAGCGATCAACATCTGGATCAACTGCTATACCTAAGCTGGCTTTCTGTTTGTTGACTTCATTGCAGAGACTACTCAGATGTTCAGGCAATGGTTCTGGATTATGTGCAAACTGGCCATTGACTTCACTGTTTAAAACAGAATATTTTGTAACGCCCAATGCGTCTAACAGTGCAGGTACTGCAATTGCCCCAGTACTGTTAATGGCATCAATGACAATAGAAAAATTTGCCGCTTGAATGGCAGCTTTATCTACCAGAGGGTAATTCACACAGGCAGCAATATGTTTGTCTAATAAATCGGTTCCTTTAATCACTTTACCCAGTTGATCAACGCCAACATAAGTGAAAGCGTCTTTTGCCGCAATCTCTAATAATTGTGCACCGTCTGCGCCACTAATAAATTCACCTTTCTCATTTAATAATTTCAGGGCATTCCATTCTTTGGGATTATGGCTGGCTGTTAAAATAATGCCCCCAGCAGCTTGTTCAGACACCACGGCCATTTCAACCGTTGGTGTGGTACTCAAGTCTAAGTCAATCACATCAATCCCCATGGCAATTAAAGTGTTTACCACCAAGGCTTGCACCATGGCGCCACTTATTCTACCATCACGCCCAATCACAACTTTTAAAGAAGCGTTTGTGGGATGGGCTTTTTGTAATAAAATGCCATATGCAGATGTAAATTTTACAATGTCTAAAGGACTTAAAGTATTACCAGGTTCTCCACCAATTGTGCCTCTAATGCCTGAAATGCTCTTAATTAATGCCATAATGATGTTACTTAAACGGCGGCGAATATAATTCAAATTTTTTGTATGATTTGGTAACGTAACTTTGCAGTTGAAACATTAATATGGCAGACAAGGCATGGTTTAAGGACTGGTTTAATTCACCTTATTACCATTTATTATATCAGCATCGGGATGAAAATGAGGCAGAGCGGTTCATTCATACTTTAATTGCACATTTAAACCCAAAGCATGCATCAACAATGCTAGACATCGCTTGCGGAAAGGGCAGACATAGTATGGCATTGGCTCAAATGGGATTTGATGTAACAGGTATAGATTTGTCGGAAGCATCCATAGAAGAAGCCAAATCAGCGGAATTTGAGCGATTGCATTTTTATCAACATGATATGCGTCAATTGTTTCGAATTAACTATTTTGATTATGCTTTTAATTTTTTCACCAGTTTCGGTTATTTCAAAACAAGAAGAGAGCATGATAATGCCATCAGAATGATGGCAGATAGCATCAAGCCAGGTGGCAAATTAGTCATTGATTATTTAAATGTGCATCATGTTGAAGCACAGCTCACACCAATGATGGTTACAGAAGTAGAAGATGTAAAATTTCATATCAGCAAATGGCAAACTGAGCAACATTTTTTCAAACAAATACAAATAACCGATAAAGACCATATTGCGCCTAGGCATTTGTATACCGAAAGAGTTGCCAAATTTTCTTTGGGAGACTTCAATGATATGCTGAGTTATCAGCATATGCAAATCACTGAAGTTTTCGGCAATTATCAATTAGGTCAGTACGATGTAAAAACCTCACCTAGAATGATTATTGTTGCGCAAAAAATGGGTAAATCCTAATTACAGATTAAACCCTAAATACTGAATCAAACTATCTGGTAACTTGGGTAGTTTCCGCCTTTCAATTAAATAGGTAGACAGACCAGATAAGTCTTTATAAACAAAATGTTTATTCAGCGCACCTTCCAAATAGCCTGCTCCAGAGGTATTGCCTGTTCCAACTCGCATCCCAATCATCCGTCTTACCATAATCAAATGTTTATGCCGCCAATTGCTCATTAAATGGTCAATTTCAATCAGTGCGTCAAGAATCTGATAAGAAGTTTGGAAAACGGGAAAGTCTCTGTATAACATGATAAACAGCGCAGCACGCATTGCAGTGGGGCTGAAACTAGTCACCAATGTTGCTTTATATTCCTCGGTCATATCTTCAGAAAACTGCTCAAAGAATACTGCTTTAAAATCTGCTGCTTTGGCTTTTTCTCTATCAGATAAGCCTTCTATATAAATTGTTGTATAAGCTTCCCAAAATGGATGATGTATGGGGTCTACAAGTTGCGCTGCACCCCAATAGTTGGCGTCAAAAAATGGCATGCGTTCTAACCAGGTATTCACCAATTGAAGTATATTTTTACTGTCCTCGGTTTCATTGATATGCGCATAATCTTTTTGAGTAAAGCCGCCATCATTGGTTCTTTTGTAATAATCTTTTTGGTGTCTTTTATTGATGTCTAGTCCTAATTTGGCTTCAATTAATCTGAATTGCTTGCTTTGAAAACCCGAAGATGGCGTCAGTAAATTTCTAAATGCCAAGAAATCCATTGGCGTCATAGTGTCTAAAACATTCACCTGTTGATTCAGCAGTTCCAAAATTTTAATCACTCTTTTAAAGCGATGTCTTACCAAATTCAAGTCTTCCGAATTGTCATTGATTGGTTCTTTTTTAAAAACGGTTTCGCAATAATTTAATTCAAATAAAATTTGCTTGAACCATAGTTCGTATGCTTGATGAATGATTATGAACAGCATTTCGTCATGTGCTGGCTCATTACCAGGCTCAAAACTAACTGGATATTGACTTTCAATGATTTTATCTAATTGCAAATACGTACCGTAGTACATGGGTTCTTTTTCCATAAAGCAAGGTTCAGCTCCAAATATAGCTTCATTCACGCAATTGCAAAAGAACCACTAAATTCGTTGTATGACAGCCACAGGATTAACAGAACAGATGCTTTTAAAGCAGTCTTATCTATGTGTTGGATTAGACACGGATATTACCAAATTACCCGCTCATTTAAAAGGTCATAAAAATGGTATTTTAGAATTTAATAAAGCCATTATTGATGCAACATTGCCCTATTGTGTTAGCTATAAAATCAACACCGCATTTTATGAATCTCAAGGTTTAAGAGGGTGGGAGATCATGCAGGAGACATTGGCATATATACCAAAGACACATTTTACCATTGCAGATGCCAAACGCGGTGATATTGGCAATACATCTTCACAATATGCCAAGGCTTTTTTTGAGGCGATGGATTTTGACGCCATTACAGTGGCCCCTTATATGGGAGAAGACAGCATTCGACCATTTTTAGAATACGACAATAAAGTTACCATTGTACTTGGGTTAACCTCAAATGTTGGGAGCAATGATTTTCAACAATTGTTGTTAGAAGCTTATGATGAAACACTCACTATGGTGCCGCATATTACACAAGGCGCAAGGGAAAAAAGGCTCTATGAACACGTTTTAGAAAAGGTATCTGCTTGGGGGAATAGTAACAATTTAATGTTTGTAGTTGGGGCTACACAAGCGGCTGAACTAGACAACATCAGGCAAATCATACCAGAACATTTTTTATTGGTACCTGGTGTTGGGGCACAGGGTGGCAGCTTAAAAGACGTCAGCCGATTTGGTTTAACTCAATCTGTGGGTTTATTAGTGAATGCCAGCAGAGCCATTATTTTTGCTTCAAATGGTGAAGATTTTTCTGAAAAAGCCGCGTCGGTTGCACAAGGGTATCAACAAGAAATGGCCACATACCTGCAAAAAGTGTAATTAAAAGGCATAATTGTGTAATGCTATATCTGGTAAAGTGTTCAATCTTTACCATTATGAAAATTACAAATATATCAATCAGTTTTTTAGCATTGAGCGCTTTGCTTTTTAATAGTTGTGAAGCTATCAAAAAATCAACCGGTCAACAAAGAGGCGTAGCTGTGGGTGCTACCAGTGGAGCAGTCATTGGCGGTGTAATCGGCAATAATGTGGGTAATAAAAACAACACTGCATTAGGGGCCATTTTAGGTGCTGCAATTGGCGGGGTTGCTGGTGGCATCATTGGCAATAAAATGGATAAGCAAGCTCAAGAAATTAAAGCAGCAATACCTGGGGCTACTGTAGAACGAGTGGGAGAAGGCATCAATGTAACGTTTGATGAATTAAATCCTGACGGCAGTAAAGCAGGCGTATATTTTGCCAATGATCAATATAGTATTAATAGTAATGCTCAATTGGCTTTAGGTATGTTGCAAAAAGTATTCAATGACTATCCGGATACCAATATTTTGATTGAAGGGCATACCGACAATGTAGGGTCAGCAAATTATAATTTAGGCTTGTCTGAAAAAAGAGCGAAAGCAGTGTCAGATGCACTGTTAATGACTGGTATAAATGCCAATCGCATTACAACCAAATGGTATGGTGAAAGTCAACCTAAAGTAGACAATAGTACTGATGAAAATAAGGCCTTAAATAGAAGGGTTCAATTTGTCATTACAGCGAATGAAAAAATGAAAGCAGAAGCAAAGCAAAATCAATAGGCTTATTTATAACAATCCAATCATGACTTCAGCAAGTTGATTGGCCCATTTCAAATAAGTTTCAGCAGAATAATGCAATTGATCCGCAGCAAGTGAAGAAAGTCGATGACTTTCTTTTCTTGTTTCTGTAGTAATATCAATGAATTGTGTATGATATTGGTTGGCATATTCCTTACATACATGATTAAACGCGTCTATTTCAACTGCAATCATGGCTGGGTTCTTTTCCTTCGCATAAGGCGTACAACCCCAGTCTGGAATGGATAATACAATCACTTTTTCAGGATGACCATTGGCCAAATGAATGGACTTTTTTAAGAGGTATTCAAAATCGTTTCTAAAATTGTCAAGCGATAAATGCCTGTATTGATTGTTCACCCCAATCAGTAAGCTCACAAAATCATAGGACGCATTCAAATTGGTTTTTAGCAAATGTTCGGCTAATTCTGAACTCGTCCATCCGGTTTGTGCAACAATCTCAGGTGCGTGAATGGCTATTTTTTGTTGTCTGATTAATTGGGTTGCTATATATGGGTATGATTCATGCAATGGAACTGCTTCGCCAATGGTATATGAATCTCCCAAGGCTAAATAATTGATTGTGTGGTGCATACTAGAAGTTGTTTTTTAGGATCTCATAAAATCGATACACGTCTTCAAAGCTGCAATAAAAAGGCGCTGGTGCAACGCGAATAACCCCAGGTTCCCGATAATCTACAATGACCCCATTATTTATCAAAGCTTCGTGAATGGCTTTGCCATTTTCTTTAAAATACAATGATAGTTGTGATCCCCTTGCTTCTGCATTTTTAGGGGTGATTATATCAAAAGATACATGCTGAAGTTGACTCAATAAATATTCTAAATAAGCCGTCAGTTGAATGCTCTTGAGCCTTAGCGCGTTGATGCCAACTTCATCAAACATGGCCAAAGACGTTTTTAATCCAACCATATTAAATACTTGCGCCGTACTGATATTCCATCCACTGGCATTTGGCTTTGGTTGAAATCCTTTTTCCATTTTGAATCTTTCTTTTTCATCGTTGCCCCACCAACCAGCTAATCTGGGTAACGCTTGATTGGAAACATGTTTTTCATGAATAAAGTATCCGCCAACAGCCCCAGGGCCTGCATTCAAATATTTATAACTACACCAAGCTGCAAAATCTACATTCCAATCATGCAAGGCTAATGGAATATTGCCAACAACATGTGCCAAATCAAATCCGGCAATGGCCCCAACTTGATGTGTTGCTTTTGTAATGGAGGCGATGTCAAAAAATTGTCCCGTATAGTAATTGATGCCACCAAACATCACCATTGCTAATTCATCCCCTAAAACATTGATGGTATTGATAATTTGGTCTGTTGAAAGTGTTTTTGAGCCTGGTAGTGGTTCAATTTCAACTATAGCTTCGGATGGGTTTAGTCCAAAATGCTTAACCAAGGTTTCTACTGCATATTGATCAGAGGGGAACGCGCCAGCTTCCATTACAATTTTATTTCGTTTGCCAGTGGGCTTATAAAAACTCAACATTAGCAGATGTAGGTTAACTGTTAATGCATTCATAGCACTCACTTCAGAAATATCAGCCCCAACTAATTTGGCCAAGGATGGTGTTAAATATTCTTGATAATATAGCCAAGGATTGGGCCCTTTAAAGTAGCCGCCTACTGCCAATGTTTTCCAAGCATTCAATTCTGCTTCAACAGCAGCAGATAATGATTTCGGTTGAAGCCCAAGTGAATTGCCACAAAAATAAATGGCATTTTTATCTTGAAACTGGGGGAAATGAAATGCGGATTTATATGGATTAAGTGGGTCGTTATTGTCTTGTGCAACCGCAAAGTCTAAACTTGCTTCAAAAGCTGGCAGCATATTCTTTTTTTCACAAAGTAAAGCTATCCACCGATTATTTGATAAATGGTGCGCAGATAATCCATCAATCCATTATTTTGAGGAACAAAACCAATTTTAGATATGAGATTGATCACATGGCTACTTTTATTGTTAATCAGTGGCGCAATAACTGCTCAACAAACACCTGTTACAAAAGCCAATTATGCATTAGCTGCACGGTTTTCACCCAATAAAGTGCAGAAAATGATTTTTAGTTTAGGTGTTGATCCGCATTGGCTAAAAAAATCTGATCGGTTCTGGTATATGTACGAAACCTCTGAAGGTAAGAAATGGTATATCGTAGATGCAGCAAAAGGCGAAAAGAAACCATTATTTGATAATGCTGCATTGGCTGCCAAGCTTACCCGAATTACTGATGAACCAATGGATGCGCAGCATTTGACTATTGACAGCATGAAGTTCATTAGGGATGAGAACTGGATTAGTTTTGAAGTTAAAACAACCAAGGATGTTCCCAAAAAAGATACCAGTGCCAAAAAAGGAACGCCGCCAGTGATGGAGAAGCAAGTCTTTTATTTTGAGTATAATATTCTCAACGGCGATTTGGTTGAAATCACTGATCCTGTTAAAACCAAGCGAAAGCCGGGATGGGCTAGTATTGCTCCAGATAGCTCCATGGTTGTATTTGGTCGAAACCATAATTTATGGTTGATGGACTGGGCCAATTATAAAAAGGCATTAGTAAATGATAAAGACTCAACCATTGTTGAAACACAGCTTACAAAAGATGGGATTGAACATTATGGTTATCATAACGATGGTAATGGTGAAACCAATGTAGAAAAAGAGAAAAACAAAGGCATTAGAAGGCCAGCGTTTATTTTATGGTCTCCCGATTCAAAACATTTTGTAGTCAATGTTACAGATAACAGAAAAGTAAAAGACCTATGGGTCATCAACAGTATTGCCGATCCAAGACCCACATTAGAAACCTATAAATATTGGATGCCAGGTGAAAAAGAATCACCTGTTGAACATTTGCGGCTGTTTGAATTGGCTTCCAAAACAATGAAAGAAATTAGTACGGGCATGTACAAGGACCAAACCATCAATACTTGGAGTGCACCCGCAAAAGTGAGCAGCAGAGATGATGAAGGGAGGCCCAATATATGGTTGGGAACAGCTGATAAATTTTATTTCAGTAGAACCAGCAGAGATTTGAAAAGAATTGACATCGGATTGGTCGATGTAAAATCAGCCACTGCAAAAACATTGATTCAAGAAAAAATGAATACCTATGTAGAAATTCGCAGAATCGGCTTAGTGAATGATGGCAAGGAATTGATTCAATGGAGTGAAGACGATGGTTGGGGGCATTTTTATTTGTATGATGAAAATGGCAAGTTGAAAAACCAAATTACTTCAGGCCCTTGGCATGCAGAAGATATTTTGGCTATTGATGAAAAAGCAAGGGTTTTGTACTTTTCTGCTAATGGCAAAGAAGTTGGTGAAAATCCTTATTACTTGCATGCGTATAGAGTCAATTTTGATGGTACTGGTTTGAAATTATTAAACCCAGGTGATTTTGATCACAACGCATCTATGGATGATCAAAAACGCTATTTGGTCAACAACTTCTCTCGAGTAAATACGGTTCCCAAATCGGTATTGTTAGCGGCTGATGGCAGAAAAATACTAGACTTAGAAACAGCCGATTTAAGCAGCTTAATGGCGGCCGGTTACAAGTTCCCCGAAACCTTTAAGGCCAAAGCAGATGACGGGATAACCGATTTATATGGTGTGATGTATAAGCCCTTTGATTTTGACAGTACCAAAAAATATCCCATAGTTGAATATGTTTATCCAGGCCCACAAACAGAAGCTATGAATACCAGCTTTGGCAGGGGCTTTGACAGAACCGATCGATTGGCACAGTTAGGTGTAGTAGTCATCACTTTGGGTAATAGAGGCGGACATCCTAGTAGAAGTAAATGGTACCACAATTATGGGTATGGTAATTTGCGTGACTATGGATTAGCCGATAAAAAAGTTGTTGCAGAACAGCTGGCTGATCGCCATCCTTATTTAGACATCAATCGAGTAGGCATCCATGGGCATTCAGGTGGTGGATTTATGAGTACTGCTGCCATTTTGGTTTATCCTGATTTCTTTAAAGTTGCTGTATCCTCTGCAGGTAATCATGACAATGCCATTTACAATAGATGGTGGAGTGAAAAACACCATGGCGTTAAAGAAATCATTAGTGAAAAAGGGGATACAAGCTTTCAATACAATATTGACAAAAACCCTGAGTTGGCTAAAAATTTAAAAGGGAAATTGATGTTATTTCATGGCGAAATAGACAATAATGTGCATCCAGCAAATACCATGAGAGTCGTGAATGCTTTAATTAAAGCCAACAAAAGATTCGACATGAAATTATTGCCAACCCAACGACATGGGTTTGGAGACATGACCGAATATTTTTTCTGGGGCATGAGTGATTATTTTGCAAAACACTTAATTGGAGACCATACTGAACGACCCGTAGATCTGGAGGAAATGAACAGAGATATTCCTCAGAATAATAAATCTGGATCAGCCAGACGTCAATAATGCATCAACAACGGCATAATCCCTACTAGACTTCTAGTAGGGATTTTTGTTGAAGCTATGGCTATAAAGATTTCGTTTCAATTATGCACAACCATGTTTTTGGGTAATTTTAAGTAGTACTTTTGTGTATTAAATCGCAAAAAACAATACGATGGCTGCTAGAACAGATTTGTTTCAATCCCCAGATTATTATCAAATAGATGATTTGCTGACCGAAGAGCATAAACTAATTCGGGATGCGGTTAGATCTTACGTAAAAAAAGATATATCCCCCATCATTGAAGATTATGCTCAACGTGCAGAATTTCCGGAACAAATTGTAGCGCAATTGGGCAACTTAGGTTGTTTTGGTCCTACCGTTCCAACACAGTATGGTGGAGGCGGTTTAGATTATATCAGTTATGGATTAATGATGCAAGAATTGGAAAGAGGTGATAGCGGCGTTAGAAGCACGGCGTCTGTACAAGGGAGTTTGGTGATGCATCCGATTTATGCGTATGGTAATGAAGCCCAGAAACAAAAATATTTGCCCAAATTGGCATCAGGGGAATGGTTGGGTTGTTTTGGGTTAACTGAACCAGATCATGGCAGTAATCCCGCTGGAATGACCACACATTTTAAAGACGCGGGAGATCATGTGATTTTGAATGGGGCCAAAATGTGGATCAGCAATGCGCCATTTGCTACTGTTGCGGTGGTTTGGGCTAAGAATGATCAAAATGAGATTCAAGGTATTATTGTGGAAAGAGGCATGGAAGGCTTTTCAACACCTACTACTCATGGAAAATGGAGTTTGCGTGCAAGTGCAACTGGTGAGTTGGTATTTGACAATGTGAAAGTACCTAAAGAGAATATATTGCCGAACGTAAAGGGATTGAAAGGCCCATTGGGTTGTTTAACCAAGGCAAGATATGGAATCGCATGGGGTGCATTAGGTGCAGCCATGGATTGTTATGATACTGCATTGCGTTATAGTATGGAGCGCCAACAATTTGACAGGCCAATTGGTGGCTTTCAGTTACAACAAAAAAAGCTGGCTGAAATGGTGACTGAAATTACCAAAGCCCAGTTAATGGTTTGGCGTTTAGGCGTCTTAATGAATGAAGGCAAAGCCACCCCACAACAAGTGAGCATGGCCAAAAGAAATAGTTGTGAAATAGCCACCAATATTGCAAGAGATGCACGTCAGATGTTAGGTGGGATGGGTATTACAGGCGAATACAGCATCATGCGTCATATGATGAATCTAGAAAGTGTGATTACCTATGAAGGCACCCATGATATTCATTTGCTCATCACTGGAATGGATATTACCGGATACAATGCTTTTAAATAATGAAGATTTTTCTCATAGGATTAATGGGCAGTGGCAAAAGTCATTTTAAGCAATTGCTGGCCACTAAGTTCAAAACGGGAGGATATGATTTAGACCAAATCATTGAAACTGTTGAAGAGAAATCTATTACAGAAATATTTGAAACTGAAGGGGAAGCAGCTTTTAGAAAAACAGAAGCCAAGTTATTGCGGTGGTTTGGTGAAAAAAAATCCTATGTATTGGCAACTGGAGGTGGCACTGCCTGCTTTCACGAAAATATGGATTGGATGAATCAACAAGGCATTACTGTTTGGTTAAATGAATCCATTGATGTTTTGGTTGAGAGATTGGAGCCAGAAAAAGCCCATAGACCGCTTATTCAAGCTTTAGACAAGCAACAATTAAGCGCTTTTTTACAAAAGCAATTAGCCGACAGAACCCCTTTTTATTCAAAAGCAAAGATCAAGCTCAGTGGAACGCAACTTCAAATAAAACAACTGATTCAAACCATTCAACAATATGCATAAGGGGTTTATGATTACCGCATCGTTATTAGGTGCATTGGCAGTTGCTTTAGGGGCATTTGGCGCCCATGGTTTAAAGCAATATGCTACACCGGCATTGTTGCAAACCTTTGAAACAGCGGTTAAATATCAGTTTTATCATGTATTTGCTTTAGCCTTAACAAGTATACTTTACGGATATTATCCTGTTTCCGGTTTGTTAACCGCAGGCAAATGTTTTATCCTTGGCATGGGGCTTTTTTCTGGGTCATTATATCTGTTAACTTTTTTATCAATCGGCGGCTCTAATCAATTTAAATGGTTAGGCGCCATTACGCCATTTGGCGGTGTTTTGCTCATTATTGGATGGGTTTTATTGACCATCTCACTCTACCGCCATCAACCATAGTGGAAAACTGTTTAACAAGAAAGCATTTTTGCACATTGTTACCTAAGTACTTTTTATAGGATATGCAAACAGTATATTTGGTATATGGCCAATAGCTTAAAAAAGAAAACGCCACCACCGCCGGACCCTGAAGAACTGAATCCTGATAAAGATGCAGCAGTCACCGTTGCAGAAGTGGTAAAAGACGAACGAACCGAAAAAATCATGGGGTCGGTTAGTTTGCTGATAGCTGTATTTCTATTCATTAGTTTCACATCTTATTTGTTTACTTGGCAGGAAGATCAAGATAAAGTACAACATTTAGGCGTCAGTATTTTTTCAACGGATGACGTAAAAGTCAATAATTTATTGGGTGTTTTAGGCGCATATATTTCACATACTTTATGGTACAATGGGTTTGGTATTGCCTCTTTTTTGTTTTGTACGGTATTTTTTGTGTTAGGTGTCAATTGGCTATTCGGTAAAAAAGTATTCAAGTTATTGCGCAATCTAAAATACGTGTTAGTTGGCTTAGTGGTGTTTAGTATGGCCAGTGCTTTTGTATCCAAGGGTGCAGCATTTTCTTGGGGTGGGGCAGTTGGAGAATATTTAAACGATTGGTCAATCAAATGGATTGGACAAATAGGAACAGGTGCTGTGTTGTTGTTAACTGTATTTAGTTATTTTATCTGGCGATTTAATCCAGTGTTTACCTTACCTGATTGGCGGATTAATTTTTGGGATAATCAGTCTTCACCAATGGCCAAAAACTTGGCTGCAGATTTGCCTGAGCAAGCAATGGATCAAATGGCTGATGACACCAATGAAATAGACATGCCATTGGATGAGTCGAACGAAGATGATTCAATACCTGGTAGTAAAAACAAGTTGAAGGGAAATAATAGCGCAGTGTCTGTAATCATGCCAGCAAATGATGCTCCAACGAATCCGATGCATGCATTTGATATGGTTGAAAAAGAATCATTGGCATTAGAGGATGCAAATGAAGCAGCATTGGAAGCTGCAGAAGAAGATTTAATTGAAGCCATTGAAATGGCAGAAGCAGAACCTGAAGACGATGATGAGGCTGAATTTGAGCAACCTCCCATAGTTCCATCAAAACATAAACAAGCTCCAGAGCCTGAGTTAGAACTAGAGATTAAAGAAACCCCTGAAATAGAAGACGAGACAGACTTGGCAACCATTGCAGCAACAGTAGGCAGTTTGGCCAGTCAATATGATGTTACCCTTGATTTAAAAAACTATAAACATCCGGGCCTAGATTTACTAGAAACACATGGCAGTGAAAAAATTGTACATGACCCTACTGAACTAGAAACCCATAAGAATCAAATTATAGCGACACTTAAAAATTATGATATCGCTATACAGCGGATTGCTGCTACTGTAGGGCCCACTGTAACCTTATATGAAATTGTTCCAGCACCAGGTGTCAGGATCAGCAGAATTAAAAATTTGGAAGATGATATTGCGTTAAGCTTAGCAGCATTAGGTATCAGGATTATTGCACCGATTCCTGGTAAAGGAACCATTGGGATAGAAGTACCCAACGTACGCAAGACTGTTGTGAGTATGAAAACGCTGTTAGCGAGTGAAAAATTTCAAAACAGTAATTTCTCTCTGCCTATTGCCATCGGTAAGAAAATTGACAATGATAATTTTATTGTAGACTTAGCAACCATGCCACACTTACTAATGGCAGGTGCTACTGGTCAAGGTAAATCGGTTGGGTTAAATGCCATCTTAGTATCTCTATTGTATAAAAAACACCCATCACAACTCAAGTTTGTTTTGGTTGATCCCAAAAAAGTAGAACTGAGTTTATACCGAGTGATTGAAAAACATTTTTTAGCCAAATTGCCAGGTGAAGAGGAATCCATTATCACTGATACCAAAAAAGTGGTTTATACATTGAATGCACTTTGCATTGAAATGGACAATCGGTACGATTTGTTGAAAGAAGCGGGTTGTAGAAATATCAAAGAATACAATGAGAAATTCACGGCCCGAAAACTCAATCCTGAAAAAGGCCATCAATACTTGCCATTCATTGTTTTGGTTGTGGATGAGTTTGCAGATTTGATTATGACTGCTGGTAAGGAAGTTGAAATGCCCATTGCCAGATTGGCTCAATTGGCAAGAGCTATTGGCATTCATTTAATTATTGCAACACAGCGACCTTCTGTTAATATTATTACAGGCACCATCAAAGCCAATTTCCCTGCTAGAATTGCGTTCAAAGTATCTAGTAAAATAGACAGCAGAACCATTCTTGATGCAGGTGGAGCCGAACAATTGATTGGAAAAGGGGATATGCTCGTGAGTTATAACGGCGAAATAACCAGATTGCAGTGTGCATTTGTGGATACACCAGAAGTGGATGCGGTTTGTGATTTTATTGGCAGCCAACGCGGATATCCTCAAGCCTTTTTATTGCCAGAATATGTTGACGAAAAAGACATGGAAGGCAATAATTTTGATGCCAATGATCGGGACCCTTTGTTTGAAGACGCAGCCCGTTTAATTGTAAGCAGTCAAATGGGGTCTACCTCATTAATACAGCGCAGAATGAAATTAGGGTATAACCGTGCCGGACGTTTAATGGACCAATTAGAAGCCGCCGGTATTGTTGGACCAAATCAAGGCAGTAAGGCCAGAGAGGTTCTATTTAAGACGGATGTTGAATTGCAATCATTTTTAGATACGCTTGTTTAACCTGTTTAGAGACTGAAACACCGATTTTACCGAAACTTTAGTAGTCGGGATTTCCCCAAATCAGCCGAAACTGTATATTTGCAGCCTAATAAATGAACATGCGGAAACTTTACATTGCTGGCCTATTCATCCTCTCAAATTTTTTATTTGCCCAAGCACAGAATGATCCTGCAGCAAAAAAAGTCATTGATGCATTTGGAACAAAAGTGAAGGCTTCCAAGGGGATCACAGCCGCTTTTTCACTAAAGTCTTTTACCAGTAAAGGCAAGCCGAATGGCACAAAAGCCTTGTCGCTTTCAATGAGAGCTGATAAATATGTTTTGAAGCAGGGAAAAACAGAGATTATATGTGATGGCAAATTCGTTTACAATTTTGATGGTGCTAAAACCATTACCAAATCTGCTGTTGAGGAAAGCAGTCAAACCCTAAGTCCACAGAAATTATTAGCAGGGTCGTACGATAAAGACTTCTCATATAAATTAATTAATTCAAAGGGAGATTTCAATGAAATTGAAATGGTGCCATTGGATAAGCGTAAAAACTTTCAAAAAGTCAATTTGTTTTTTAATAAAAAAACAAGTGTCTTGTCAAAAGCAAGAATTTTGGATAAAAGTAATAATGTAACCGAATTAGGCGTGAGCAATATCAACTTGAATGCTAAATTAACGGATGCCTTATTTGTATTTAACAAAGTGAATTATCCAAAAGATGTTGAAATATTAGATTAACTTTTTTACGCGTTAATTTTTTTTAAAAGCCTTTCCAAACCATTGGGAAGGCTTTTATTTTGCGTATTTTTAAGCATGCGTACAACCCTATATTTATTATTCAGCGTTATTGTTATTTGTAACAGCGCCATGGCGCAATACAGCGCTAGATTTGTTGTAACCAGTGTGGCAACAAAAAGCAATGAAGACGTTTATTTATCTGGTACGTTTAATAATTGGCATCCCCAAGATCCGCAATACAAATTGAAGCCATTCAGTGGAGGACGAAAAAGCATTGTGTTAACCAATATAGCTCCCGGCACTTATGCATTTAAGTTTTCTAGAGGCGCCAATAAAATGGAAAGTACAGCTGATGGTAGAGACATCACTGATCGAATTTTAGAAGTCAATGGTGATGTATCCAATGAGTTCACCATTGCAGGATGGAAAGACGATTACCCTGAAAAACCCAAACAATACACAGCCAGTCCGCAGGTTCGAATCATTGATACGGCTTTTTTTATGCCACAGCTAAATAAAAAAAGACGCATTTGGATCTATTTACCAAAGAATTATCAAACCACAGGGAAAAACTATCCTGTGCTGTATATGCATGATGGTCAAAATTTATTTAATGAAAAAACAGCCTATGCTGGTGAATGGGGCATAGATGAGTGTTTAGACAGCTTACAGGGTAAGTTGCAAAAGGATTGCATTGTAGTAGGTATTGATAATGGATTAGACAAAAGAATCAATGAATACAATCCCTATGATCATTTCCAGTATGGAAAGGGATTGGGCAATGAATACGTTGATTTTCTAGCGCAAACATTGAAACCCTTTATTGACAGTAAGTACCGAACTAAAAAGGGCAGAGACTTTACTTATTTAGGCGGGAGTAGTATGGGCGGATTAATCAGTTGGTATGCCATGTTAAAGTATCCAGCAGTATTTGGAGGTGCAGCTGTTTTTTCACCATCATTCTGGATCTCCCCGCAAATTGCTATTG
>JAIXYL010000171.1 GCA_027490265.1 Sediminibacterium sp. | reverse complement strand
CTTGCTCACAAAAAAAGCGATTATCTGAAACCCAAATTGAGTAAAGCCTATTGTTAGCTACCACATTATTGTCACTCATATCCATATTTCTTTAAAAACGCTTTCCTGAAATTGGCAACTTTACCAGAATACCGTCTGTCATACCAAATATAATGTGGTGCACCTTCTAGAGTTTCAAATTCAAATTGATTGCCTAACTGCTTCATTTCTTCTGCGAAAACTTTTGCTGAGCCATAATCTACACTTTGATCATTGGTTCCATGTATAATTAGCATTGGAGGAAGTCCTGTTGTAAGTAAGTGTTGGGGTGATATTTTTTTCACTAGCGTTTTATCTTTGAGGTCTTTACTTATCCAGTCTGTACTGCCGTCGGCATATAAACTATATACTCCCGAATTAACCAATAGCAAATTGGGAGAAGCACTAATGTTTAAATTATCAGTGCTTTCATTTATTTCATTTGCTAAAGCAGTAGCTAAAACCAAATGTCCACCTGCTGAATTTCCAGTAGCCACAATACGATTGGTGTCTATATTAAATTTTGAAGCATTCATGCGTAACCATCTTATTGCAGTTCTTGCATCTTTAACTGCCTCGAAAGGGGTTGTTTCGAATCGATCGGCTACTCTGTATTCTACAGCAACAGCAACCCAACCTTTTTTTGCATAGCTGGAGCAATTATAAAAATCCCATTCTGGCGTGCCTTTTGTCCAACTGCCTCCACTAAAATAAACGATAACAGGTCTTTTAGTTTTTTGACCGATGCTGTCTGGCTGAAAAATGTGTAGATCTAGCTTAAATCCATCAACAGTTTTATAGGTTTTGATCAAATGGTCCTTGTATCCATTTTGGCTTTCCGTATACATACTGTCAATGGTTTTAACGTAAACAGAGTTTTTACAGTTTGAAAGAAAAGATTGAACGGCTTTGCCAATATTTTTACTACCCCAATCATCCAAATGTGCATGTAGATAGTGGTATTGCCAATACTCTTTACAAGTTTGGTTAGTGAAGTATTTAGGAATTAAATTGAGATATGCATCAAGTCGTTTATTATCAGATTGCTTATACTGCATTTTCTTTAATTCTTCAGAAGATCGATGTCTCATAAAACCTTCAATAAAACCTTTAACATCGGTGCTAGACAATAATGCTGGATTGTTAAAATCAGATAAATGCTTGTCAAGCTTAAGCTGAACGTTTTTAGAAAGTTTAACTTTTTTACCGGTATGGTTTTCATGGAAGTAAGGATAGTCTTGAATAATACGGTCGAAGAAGTATTCAATATCCCTTTGTTGATCAACAATAAATTTTGCATCAATATGTCCATATTGTTTCTTGTAGGCATTCACTTCAGATTCAATAGGCGCTTTTAAAGATTGTATTTTATTGAGAAACGCTTTTTCATCAAGGGAATAAATTTGAGGCCTATTGGGGTAGTATGCGGTTGAAAATTGATTACTAAGCACTTTCAGTTTAGAAAAATAGACTTTTCGCAAAGAGTCCTGATCAGATATTTGCTGGGATGAGACAAATAGTGATTGAAATAGTAAAATAACTATGAGAAATTGCTTCATAAACTGATCTTAAGTATTTAAAATAGCTAAAACGATTGAGTTTGAAAAATGTTACACTAAAAAAACTAGTTGTTTAGTCCGGGGATAGATTATGGCTGCTAACGCTCGAAACGTAGCAAAATTGGGGTTTTGAAAATCATCTGCCCATTCATCTGCTAATTTATAGTTAGAAGTTGATGTTTAAATTAATGCCTGGTGATGTAGAAGTAGGCAATTATTCTTGTTTTAGTATTTTACCTTGTTTCATTACGAAAGAAACATTTTTTATGGCGTCAATGTCTTCAAGAGGATTTTTATTGATGGCGATAATATCTGCCGTATAGGATTTTTCTAAGGCTCCTTTGCTTTTTTCAACTCCCAATAACTCTGCTGCAAAAATTGTCATAGTTTGTAAAATATAGGAACTAGGTATTTCTGCTGCTTTCCACGATTGTAAAATCTTAAGATTGGTTTGTACGCGATTAAGCCCGGGCAGGTCAATAATTATGTCTGTTCCAAACGCCATTTTTACTCCCATCTTGTAGGCTCGTTTCAGTCTGTCAATAATTATATTCTCCATAAATTTTGCCTTAAGAGAATCCATTCCGTATGCATACCAATTATCAAATGAAAAATCAGTCCCTACTAAAAATGTCCCTTTTTCTTTCATTAAAGAAAGCAGTTCATCGTTTAAATTAATACCATGTTCAATGGCAGCAGCACCGCCTAATATTACATTTTTTGCCGCATCACCGCCCATTACATGCACTGACACTTTACATCCAAATTTATTTGCTTCATCAACAGCGGCTTTTATATCTTCAATATTGTAATAAGCGTTATCACCACTTACAAGCTTGATGACATTTGCACCATAGTAAATATTTTTTCTGACCGCTTTTTTTATTTCATCAGGAGTATCTGCATCAATAAATTCAAAATCCCATAGATGTTCATTTTCTATATTAATTCCTTTAGTTTGTCCTCCATAAGGAGCAATAATTTTGCCAGCATAAAAAATATCCGGGCCTTCGGCCCACCCATTTTTGATTGCTTTAATTATATCAGCACTCGCATAATTGGCATCGTTTCCAATTTCTTTAATCGTTGTGAAACCTGCATTTAATAATTGTTTAGCAACATAACCACCTCTTAAAGCTCTAAACGCGGAGCTTTCAGTGGTATATGATTGGGAAATGCCAACATTTCTGAAAGGAAAATTTGAGGTAATATGCACATGACAATCCATAAGGCCTGGAAGTATCCATGAATTTGACAGGTCGATAACTTTATCTGTATTGGCATATTTTAAATTTGAGCCTACATCCAGTATTTTGCCATCTTTTACAACTATAATTTGATTACTCAGAAATTTCCCAGTTTTCGAATCGAATAAATGGCCGGCTTTAATCACAGTATTTTGTGCATAGATGGAAATAGCAAATAAAATATTAGCAGTAATAAAAAAGAAATATTTCATTGCTTTTAGCTTCATTTATTAAATTTAAGCAATAAAGTTGTTAGGTAAACTGATAAATTAAAAACAACCATTTTTTGCAATATTTATAAAGTAACTATGCGTTGCGCAAAAAGTCTGGGCTTAACGCAGGTTGGGAAATATTGTTAGTATTGCTGGCTTGGCCACTAAAAACTTGATTAGCTGAGAGCCCATTGTTACCTGTATCCAACTTATTTTACTGCTATTTTAGCTTTCTTAAATGTTCTAATAAAACTTATCATTAGTAAGACTTGTGCAAGAAAAAACACTATTATCACTACAGGAATAAACTTTATCCGTAATTCCATTGAGTTGATTAAATTATTTTGATTCGAAGACGTAATGTCTAAAAATATGTATGGTAATTTTAAATAAGTAACAGTTGACAAAGTCAAAAAGGCATGAAGGGAAAATAAAATCCAGTTTACTTTGTCAGCCCTGTTAGATAATATCCAATTTCCAATTATCATAAAACATATCAGTATCAGTATAAAAAACTTCCATGTAAATTGAGGCGGATTTAAAGTTGTATGCCAGCCCTGAATATCAGAAGTAATAAAGTCGATTATTAAAGGTAAAGTCAACAATAAGAGACTAAAAAAAGCAAGAAAAGGAACAATTAATTTTTTCATAGCACAGTAAGCTTCTTAAGCATTTATTAGATTAAGACTTCTTAAATCGGTTACAAGCAACGTTCGGGACTAAACGTAGGTTGGGTATTGTTATTCCTACTGTTAGCTTGGCTACTGAAACCCTAATTGTGTAAAGCCTATTGATTTGTTTATGCAGATAAAACATCATTGATAAAAGTAAAAATATATCATTTTATAAAATTGCTTAATATTCATCATAACAAAATATTAGCCGATATTTTATAGTTGTGAGTCTTGTAATATTACGCCTAACGAGCAGGGCTTGCTGTATGGCTTTAATTCATTACTTATCCTGCCCAACTGATGTTGATAGTGCTAAAATACACATTGATACAACGTCAGGCCAGACTTGCAGCAAACACAATGCTGGCAGCCGTTTTATTCGATAGTCAAAATGTAATCGCCGCCTTTCTTTTTAAATGCCTTATCCATTTCTACATTATCATGAAGTATCATTGTATCTTTTCCAATAATAGTTATGTATTTATAAAATAAATAGTTTGGACTAAACATTCCATGTTCTAAGGTGAAAATTGTTTTGGTAAAACTTCATAGTCTACCTTCATGTTTAACGTATCAAAATTGATCATAGAAACTCCGGAATCTTGACCGATATGATGTTTCAAGAATGAAATGTATTTGCTTTTTTGCTTACTGTATAGGCTGTCAAGATAGCTTTTATCAAAAATTATTTTTACTTGGATTTTGTCAATTGAATCGTTCTTTATTTTACAACTATAAACTGTATCCAAGACGCATGAATTAACTGTCAATGAAAGAAAAATAATTATGGATAGTTGTTTCATAACACTGTGTACCGAAAATTTGCTAACAACGTTTTTGGGCATGGCGATGTGTTGGATTAATAGCACAAAAGTTCAATAGAATTAAATATTTCAAACCTTGCAGAAATATTTCAGAGAGGCACTTCAGCAACTATATACCCAAACCGATCTATGCAACAGAATTTATTTTATCATTTTGTTAGCTCATTGGCGTGCAGATTTCAATTAGAAATCCGTCAATATCTCGCACATAAGCAACTGTTTGTCCCCACGGTTTTGTTTTTGGGTTTTCAACAATCGTCGCACCAGCATTTAATGCTGTCGAAACGGTTTCTTCTACGTTTTCAGTTGTAAAGCCAATTTCAATCCCAAATGGTTTGTTTGTCAAATTACTTTCTGTAAAACCATCTGTCAAGTTTGATTTGGCTAATGTTGTTGAAATAAAAGAAAGGGTTGTTTCTCCAAACAAAAGTTCGCCATAGTCATTTTCAGGAGTTACAAATTTTCGGGTAAATCCAAATGCGTTTTCGTAAAACTCTACTGCTTTTGTTACGTCTTGAACGTAAAGAATTGTATAAGCAAATTTTATCATGGTGTCAAATATCTGATTTATTGTTACATGTCTGATTTTTTATCAGCGGTGTTTTTGTTATACTTAATGCTCCTGTTCAAGGCTTTCTGTTGTGCTGATTGTCTTTTTTACGGAAAGTTGGAACTACAGATGTGTTTTTTAGCCGATTAGCTTTTATTCGTAAAGCCAGCATAGCTGAAAACCACATGTTGGCTGCTGACATATTGCTACTGGTTGAAATCTGCAACAAATTTGTCTGGGTCGTTAGGTGTTAAAATGATTTTTTTATTATCGTTTGTCTGTACCAGAACAGTTCTGTCCTTTCGAGTGGCGTACCAAGTCATATTTCCAAGTTTTGAATTTGAAAAATTTCCATAGTAACCAAATAGCCCTCCAACGCCAAAAGTCCGAAAAGCCGAACTGATTTTATTCTTATCTAACAACTCAACACTTTTAATATGGTTTCGATCAATTATTACGTTTGCAAATAGTCTGTGTATAATAATTTTATCAGCCATAATACTGTAATTTTTTGGTCTAAATGCAAACGCGATAAAATAAATTAAAAGCAAGGCAACGGACGTATAATTTGGAATAGCTTTTCCTTCATCTTTGATTATTGAGTATTGTCCTATAATTATAATCGCGAATAACATTGTAACTCCGATTGTTATGCCTTTCGCTAAATTGTCTAACGATGTTTTGTATGTCATTTTTGTATTTTAAGGGCATCATGAATGGCTTGCAGCCAAAATCTGAGGCTTGATGCAGTTTGGGAAATATTGTTCCTACTGATGGCAAATAGCGAAAGCACAAATTGGGCAAAGCTTACTGTTATAAGTCGTTTTATTAATCATCTTTTATTAGATACTTGTCTTGTAGTCTTAATAAATAAGTTTCACTTTCTTTTGATAATACAGGATATTTTCCTCCAGTTTTTTTGGCAGCTGTGTTATAGCACAAAAAAAATGAAATAGGATTTTGTACATACGAAATATGATTATCTAACAACCCTCCCTCTTTAATTAGTAATCCCATAAAACGTCCAGGAATATGACCACCATTTTGTCCATAAATATTTGCAAATTGCACAAAACTCTTGTATTCATTTAAAATGTTAACATTTATCAATGCAGACTTTAACAAGCTGTCCATTTTTTTGATATAAGTAATTGACAGTGATTCATCATTTTCAACAAGAGCTTTTATCTCATTATATATGGGTGAATTTTTTTGCAAAAGCAAAGGTTTATCGATTAAATCAGCTATTCCTTCTTCGGAAATATTTTGTAAAAAAAATAAAAGGTTAAATTCAGAATTTTTAAAATCAATGTCTTTCTTCAATGATTGTTGAAAACCCATAGAAACAATTGAATGAAATGCTTCGTGAGCCGTTAATAAACCTAATTTATAACTATCAATTTTATAAGATAATAATAAATCATTAATAACTATTCCACCAAATCCTGTCGCTTCTGAAGTTCCATAATTACAATAATATAGTGTAGGAAATATCTCATTTACTTGATATTTCTTTGGCAAATAACAGTATAACAACGACTTTACACTGTCAACAGTATTTTTAGACTTTAAGAAAGTTATGTAAGACTTAAGTTGGGTTTCATTCTTCAGATAATTAAGATGATGTATTTCAATAGGTGATAAATCCTTGAGTGAAAATTGAATTGTAGAAGGCTTGAATACCTTCTTCATTACTGATTTAAGTTCAGACGTATCTATCGCATTTCCAGCAATCATCATTTTATAGACACTTGAATTAAAAAGAGCTAACCAATCTGAACTTTTAGGTTCAATATCTGCTTTTAATAAATCAGCTATTTTAAAATATTGTTCTGCAGAAGATGTATTGACTTTATAGACTTGATTCAATTGGCCAACCGTTTCCACTAATGAAAACGTCATTATTATTGAAATAAAGAGAGATTTATAATTGAAAAAAGAATTTATCAAGCTCTTCATATTTTACTAGTAAAAATCAATGGCGTATAACGTCTGGGGCTTGCTGCAGTTTGGGTAAAATTGTTCCTAGTGCTGGCTTAAGTTCTAAAAAAAGCGATTAGCTGAAAGCCTTTTGTTCTGTGCAATTATTTCTTTTGATTTATTGATCGATTTAAAATTAGGGTTTCATTAAAATCATCTTCTGGAAGAAATTTTCTACTTTGATTCATCGCTTGCCACTTTATAACATTTTTATCTACAAATTCTATAATACCTTCCATTGGTAACATATTTTTGCCATCAATGATTATAAGAT
>JAIXYL010000166.1 GCA_027490265.1 Sediminibacterium sp. | reverse complement strand
CCCATGATCAATTGTCTCGCTTCACCCATTAAACCATTCACGGTTTCTTGTGGAATATTGCCATAGCCTTGTTTCAATTGAGGCTTGCCATTCAACATTTCTCTGATTTCTTTGATGGCATCCGCTACTGGCTTAGCTGCTTTACGAATGGTATCCGCTGCTTTGCGATCCATATTGGCATAGCCTGCTTCAACCTTTTTCATAATCTCGTCTACTTCAGTCAAACGATCGTTGAGAGCAGTCAACTTATTGATTGATTTTTCCATTCTTGCATTGGCTGCTCGAATGGCATTTCTAACTGCTAATGGTGTTGGTGCATATGGATCGTCATTCACCACTACCATGGTACTGTCTTTTAAATCTCTGCCCAATGTCATCACTACTTTATACGTGCCTGGATCAACTGGCAAACCACCTGGCTCATTACCACCACCACCAGCGCCACCAAAACGGCCGCCACCGCCGCCTCTGCCACCGCCGCCACCTTGGCGAATACCGCGGCCTTCCATCCCCCAATAATATTTATTGAAGCCAGAATCTGCGCGGGTTCTAAGGTTGCGAACATTCACACCATTGGCGTCATAAATAGCTATTTGTAAGGTGTCTGAAATTCTATTCTTACCAGTATCTGCAGCCGCTTTGTTGACGAAGAACGTTAAAGGTGCACCTGTTCTTTTATTTTCTCCTTCATACGTACCATAGGTACTGTATTCAATACCTGATGCATTTTTCATCTTGGCTTGATAGGCTTGAGGCACTTCAAAAGCCGTAAGTTTTTTAGCAAATACCAGCCCCTTATTGGCTGCTAATTTGCGCAACGGTCTGATATCATCTAAAATCCACAAAGCCCTTCCAAATGTTGCAATCACAAGGTCGGCTTCTCTTTCTTGAATGGCCATATCGTAAGTTGAAACAGCAGGATAATCATTTTTAAACTGTTGAAAATTGGTGCCATTGTCTAAACTGATCCATAGGCCTTGCTCAGTTCCAACAAAAATTAAATTAGGTTCAACAGGATCTTGAATCACACATAAAGCATACCCCACTACTTTTTTCTCGTCCACCATGCGTGTCCATGTTTTTCCGTAGTCGGTTGTTCTATAAACAAATGGACGCATTTCGCCTCTTCTGTAATCGTTAACTACCACAAATGCTTCACCACCATTGTGCTTAGATGCTTTGATTTGTGGCACCCAAGCACCCAAAGGCATGCCAGGTAATTTACCTCTGAAGTTGGTCCAAGTTTTACCTCCATCTCTGGTTAACTGTATATTGCCATCATCAGTACCTACCCAAATAACCCCTTGTTCTTTTGCAGAAGGTTCAATGGTTAAAATGGTACAATGGTTTTCTGCACCCGTAATGTCTACTGAAATACCCCCATTATTGCTTTGATCGATCTTCGCAGAATCATTGGTAGTAAGGTCTCCAGAGATTTGTTCCCAAGAAGCGCCTTTATTGGTGCTCTTATTCAAAAATTGGCTACCATAATAAATAGTGGCTTTATCAAATGGGTCTTGTGCTATTGCTGCGTTCCAGTTAAACCGTTGCTTTACATTTTTACTTGGTCTTGGAGGGCGAATGCTCCACTGTTCACCTGTAGCAATATTGTAGCGAGACACATTCCCTCCTTGGCTCATAGTGTATACCCAGTTTGGATCTTCTGCATCAGGCATTACATCAAATCCATCTCCACCACTCACGCCTTGCCAAAATGCATTTCTAATGCCGCTTCTTCTCCATACATATGCAGGTCCATGCCAGCTTCCATTGTCTTGCAAGCCACCCATTACATTGTAAGGAATTTGGTTGTCTACATTTACATGATAGTATTGACCCAAAGGAAGCTTCTCATCAAACTGCCAGGTCTTACCACGATCGCGTGTAATACCAATACCACCATCGTTTCCATCAATGATAAAATTGGCATCATATGGATGAATCCACCATGCATGGTGATCAGGATGTATGCCACTGTATGGAATCACAGGCTTCCATGTTTTACCTGCATCATCACTTACATTGATTACCTGATTGATATTATACAATCTGTTTTCATTTTTTGTATCAACTGCAATGTCTTGGAAATAAAAAGCACGATTGGTTACCACACTTGGATCACTGTTGACCAATTCCCATTTAAAGCCACCATCATCAGATTTGTACAAACCATTTTTAGTGGCTTCAACCAGCGCATAAACGCGGTTTGGATCTGTGCGAGCAATGCTGATGCCGATGCGGCCGTAATCCCCCTCGGGCAAACCATGTTCCTTACCTAATTTGGTAAACGTTTTACCACCATCCATGGTCATATAAAAGCCACTGCCGCTGCCGCCACCTTTTAAACTCCATGGCGTTCTTTTGTGCTCGTACATATTCACGAACAACTTATTAGGGTTGGCAGGATCCATCACCATATCACCCACACCACTGTTTTGATTGGTATACAAAATTTGCTTCCAGGTTTCGCCACCATCGGTGGTTTTGTACACCCCTCTTTCTGAATGATCTGCAAATGGATTACCCATTGCACCTACATATACCACATCAGGATTATTCGGATCAATGATGATGCGATGGATATTGCGGGTTTTTTCTAAACCCATACGCTTCCATGTTTTACCACCATCTAAGCTTTTATAAATGCCTTCTCCTAAACTGATTGAGTTACGCGGATTACCTTCGCCCGTACCTGCCCAAACCACACTGGGATTGGATTGTACCAATGCAACAGCACCAATATTTAAAATGGGTTGCTCATCAAAAATGGGTGTCCAAGAAGCGCCCCCATTTTCAGTTTTCCAAACACCACCACTGGCTGTTCCCAAATAAATAATATTTGGATTGGTCCAGACTGCATCAATAGCAGTAACACGACCACTCATACCAGCAGGCCCGATATTGCGGGGTTTCATATTCTTGAAATGTTTGGATAGATCTACTTGTTGGGCATACACACTACAAACTGCGGTGAAACCCACCAAGGCCAAGAGTAATTTTCGCATAGACATGTTTCGTTTTAAGAACGGGTAATTTCTGAAATTAAGCACCATTTGCCAAAAACTAAGGATGAGTGGCTTATATTTATCGGTAGAAAGAACGCCATTGAAAAATACTTCACAAGCACCGCTTAGTAGTTTTAAAACAGGCTTATACGCAGCTATTGTTGCCTTTTTAACCTACACCATGATTTTTGGTTTTCGCAAATCCTTTACGGTGTGCACGTTTGACGGGATGGCGTTTTGGGGTCTTGGTTATAAAACCTTATTGGTATTAAGCCAAATGATGGGCTATTTAATGGCCAAATTTTATGGCATCAAATTCATTTCAGAATTAAAAAGATTGGGGCGCGATAAAATTGTTTTGGTATTGGTGGGCATTGCCTGGTTGGCTTGGTTATTATTTGCCATTGTGCCTGCACCGTTCAATATTATTTTCTTGTTCATCAATGGATTTCCGTTGGGCATGTTATGGGGCGTCATTTTCTCTTATATAGAGGGAAGGAAAACGACTGATTTTATAGGCGCAGCACTGGCTGTAAGCTTTATATTTTCATCAGGTTTTGTGAAATCTGTAGGCGGTTGGCTTATCATACAATTTGATATGAGTGAATTCTGGGTGCCATTTGCCACTGGATTAGTATTTGCTTTACCCTTATTGTTATTTATTTATCTGATGGAGCGGATTCCGCCACCAACAGAAGAAGACATTGATTTGCGCATGCACCGAACAGCGATGAATGCCGCTGATAGAAAAAAATTCATCCGACATTTTTTACCAGGCATTATAGCAGCCGTATTGATTTATGCATTCGCTACTATTTTCAGAGATATACGCGATAATTTCAGTGCCGATATGTGGAAGGAAATGGGCTATTTAAATCAACCTGCCATTTTTTCAAAAACAGAAACCCCTATTACTTTAATTATTTTGGTATTGATTGGGAGCATGGTGCTGATTAAAAATAGTTTCAAAGCATTTATGTTGGCGCATGTATTCATAGGATTGGGTTTTGTAGTGGCGGGGGTAAGTACTTGGTTGTTTAGTCAAGGAAGTATGGCACCCATCTGGTGGATGACCATGGTAGGGCTTGGATTATACATGGTATACATTCCATTCAACTCTGTTTTTTTTGAACGCATGATTGCAGCGTTTAGATTTACTGGCAATGCAGGCTTCTTGATTTATGTGGCCGATTCCTTTGGCTACTTAGGCAGCGTTAGTGTTTTACTCAGCAAAGAAATTTTTAAAGTGCAATTGAACTGGGTACATTTTTTCTCTAATAGTGTGATGGGCTTGTCGGTTGCGGGGGTGATCATTACGCTTTATTCTGCTAGGTATTTCAAAGTAAAACATGATAAAAATGCCTCTTTTTTGTAGTTTACTATGAAAATATCGCCTATTTTTAATGTTTGGATGGCAATAACTCGCTATCTTTAGATATGATTTCCCGTTATTTAAGCGACCAAATAACCCATTTACTACCCACCAAAAAAGCGATTTTATTAATCGGGGCAAGGCAAGTTGGCAAAACCACCCTACTTAAACAACTGTTTTCAGATGCTTTGTGGTTGTATGGAGATGATGCAGATACACGTCAACAACTGAGTAATCCGAATGAAACAGTATTAAAAAATCAGTTGGGTACAAATACAACTTTAGTAATTGATGAAGCACAAAGAATTGAAAACATTGGTTTAACGGCAAAAATCATAACAGACAGATTGCCAAATATTACATTAATACTATCAGGCTCTTCTGCTTTTGAATTGGCGAATAAATTAAATGAGCCGTTAACGGGTAGAAAATGGGAACTGCAAATGTTTCAATTGAGCTATGATGAAATGTGCAATTATCATACTGCTTTTACCGAAAACAGGTTGTTAAAACAAAGGTTATTGTACGGCTATTATCCAGAAGTAGTATTGGGTGAAGGTAATCAACAAGCTATCTTAAAAGAAATTTCAAGTGCATACCTGTATAAAGATATTCTGACCTGGGAAAATATTCATAAACCTGATAAACTTGAACGACTCATACAAGCTATTGCCCTTCAAGTAGGCCAATTGGTGTCCTATCATGAATTAGGACAAATTGCAGGATTAAACTCAGCAACAGTTGAACGCTATATTAACTTATTAGAAAAAGCATTTGTATTATACAGACTAGGCAGCTTTAATAGAAACTTGAGAAACGAACTAAATAAAAGTCGTAAAATTTATTTTTACGATAATGGGTTAAGAAATGCAGTGATTAATCAGTTTCAGCCAATTGAACTAAGAAATGATATTGGTGGTTTATGGGAAAATTATTTATTAGCAGAAAGAACCAAATATTTATCAGCGAAAAAAATACATTGTAACCGATATTTCTGGAGAACAAAAGATGGAGCAGAAATTGATTATGTTGAAGAGTATAACGGCGAAATTTATGCTTATGAATTTAAATGGAATGCAGCAACAAAAACCAAGTTTTCTAAATCATTTATTGAACAGTACAAACCGGTAGAAACAAAACTGATTCATTCAGAAAATTACATGGAGTGGTTGAAATAAGAAGGCCGGCTAAAGCCGGCCCCTTCATTCTCAGTTTCACTATCCCTTCTTCTCATTGTATTTTTTCTCAGCTTCAGCTGCTTTCTCAAAGTCTAAAACAACCCCGTTGATGCAAAAACGTAAGCCTGTTGGAGGTGGGCCGTCTTCAAAAACATGACCTAGGTGTGATTTACAACGACCACATTGAACTTCTGTTCGCTGCATGCCGTGCGAATTATCCGGTAAATAAATAATGGCCCCTTTAGACAAAGGCTCGTAAAAACTGGGCCAACCACATCCGCTGTCAAACTTGGTATCGCTTTTAAATAGGCCATTGCCACATACAGCACAATAGTAAGTACCCACTTCTTTAAAACTCTCGAACTTACTGGTCCAAGCTCGTTCAGTGCCTTTTTCTCTGGCGATGTAATAAACTTCGGGCGACAATATTTTTTTCCATTCACTGTCTTTTACAGCCAAAGTGCCTTTTTGGCCCTTTACATAATAAGGAT
>JAIXYL010000016.1 GCA_027490265.1 Sediminibacterium sp. | reverse complement strand
GAAGATGTGAAACAACAAATTGATAAGTCATTGGAAGAATGGGGATATCACTTACAGGATTTACAAATCAATGACATCACTTTTGATCAGGTGATTATGGAAAGCATGAGCCGGGTAGTGGCCAGCAATAATTTAAAAGCTGCTGCAGAAAACGAAGGGCAGGCATTATTGATTACAAAAACCAAAGGGGCAGAAGCAGAAGGAAATGCCATCAAAATTGCTGCTGAAGCTGAAAGAGAAGCAGCCAGATTAAGAGGTATGGGTGTTGCTTTGTTTAGACAAGAGGTAGCCAAGGGGATGAGCCAAGCTGCAGAAGAAATGAAACAGGCCAATCTAGATACCAATGTGATTCTATTCAGTATGTGGACTGAAGCCATTAAAAATTTTGCTGAGATAGGCAAGGGTAATGTTATTTTCTTGGATGGCAGTCCAGAAGGCATGCAGGACAATATGCGTCAGATTATGGCGATGATGAAAATGAAAGAAATGGATAAGCCGAAGGCTTAAACATGTGCAAAAGCTTTCTTAATTAACAATGTGTATGATTATTTATGCACGTTTAATTGTTCTTTTGTAGAAGCAACTACATTAGCAAATCAAACGATGACTATGTTTCATTTATTACAGTCTGATACTTTGCAAAAAGCTGCATCAGTTGCAGTTGATTCAGCTGAGAAAGTGTCTTTGTGGACCCTTTTGGAGAAAGGTGGTTGGATCATGTATCCTTTATATGCCTTGCTCATTGCAGCTATTTATGTGTTTACAGAGCGATTAATGGCCATTAGAAAAGCGGGACAGATAGATGCAAATTTTATGGTAGTGATACGAGACCATATTTTATCTGGAAACGTGCAGGCTGCCAAGAGTTATGCAAAAACCAACCATAGTCCTGTTGCAAAAATGATTGATAAAGGCTTGCAAAGAATTGGCAAACCAATTGATGCCATTGAAAAAAGCATGGAAAATGTAGGCAAATTAGAAATGTACAATATGGAAAAGAACTTAAACATATTGTCTTTGATAGCCGGTATTGCACCAATGTTTGGTTTCTTAGGTACAATTATTGGGATGGTACAATTGTTTTACGGCATTGCGTCCACCGGTGAATATACTTTGAATACCATTGCTGGTGGTATTTATACAAAAATGATCACATCAGCTACAGGGTTAATCATTGGTTTGATTGCTTACGTTGGGCATAATTTCTTAAGCACGCAAATAGACAAAACAGCCAATAAAATGGAAGCTGCTAGTGCAGACTTCATGGATATTTTACAAGAGCCAACCAGATAATATGAATATCCGAAAAAGATTTAGAACTCATCCTGAAATGCATACTGGTGCATTGAATGATATTTTATTCATCTTGTTATTGTTCTTTTTAATTGTCTCTACTTTAGCCAACCCTAATGTGATTAAAGTGTCCAATCCTAAAGCTAAAGCAGATACAAAAGCTAAGCAAACAGTGGTCATTAGTATCAATAAAGATCAACAGATATTTATTGGTGCCGAACCAATAACCATTGAAGCATTAGAATCTAAGCTGCAAGACTATTTATCAAAAGAAACGGATAAGCCTACAGTTGTCATTAATGGAGACAGTACTTCTCATTTAGGAACATCTATCAAAGTGATGCAAGTCATTAAAAAATTAGGCGCTACACCGGTGATGGCTGTTGATCAAAATTGATAGGCTGATATCATTCTGTTTTTCCCTTGCATGTCTTGATGCAATTCGGCATTAAAATCTTTTTCAAAAATTGACAAAGTTTCGGGTCCTAATTGTTCATTGATTTCTAAGAATATCGCACCACTTTTTGTTAAGTTTGATTGAGAAAAGCGATGGATTGCCTTATAAAAGATGAGTGGGTCATTGTCTTCAACAAATAGGGCAGTATGAGGCTCATAGGACAATACATTGGTATGCATGGTTGCAGCTTCCTTTTTGGTAATATAAGGTGGGTTGCTTACAATGATATTGAACTGACCTAATGCCTTCCATTCAGCAGTGTTTAATATATTGAGTTGTTTCAAGCAAATTGATACGCCGTTTGTTGCTGCGTTTTCAGCAGCTAACGACAGTGCGCCAGTAGAAATATCAATACAAGTTACTTTAGCCCTCGGGTGTTTTTTCGCCAACGCTATGCCAATGCATCCAGACCCTGTGCCAATGTCTAAAATGGCAATATCTTCAAGGGTTGATTTAAGTATATACTGGTTGATTTTTTCAACCAATTCTTCGGTTTCTGGACGAGGGATTAGCGTATGCTCATTGACTTTAAGCACCAAATCCATGAACCAAGTTTTTCCCAAAACATATTGTATGGGTGCTCCCTTAGCTAATTGTATAATGGCATCATCAAAAACAATCATTGCCGAGTCTGCAATCGTTTCATTTTGATGCAAAAACTGATCCATTTTACTATAGCCAGTTATAGATTCCAAAAGCAACACAGCAATATTGTTGGCTTCTCTATGATCATAATAAGATTCAATAGAGGCTATGGTGGTTTGTATTGCCTGGCGAATGGTCATGCTGCAATGTAGCCATCATTTGTTTATTTTTGCAAGCTTATGGC
This sequence comes from Sediminibacterium sp., assembly GCA_027490265.1. GTDB lineage: Bacteria > Bacteroidota > Bacteroidia > Chitinophagales > Chitinophagaceae > Sediminibacterium. The sequence continues at coordinate 1,043 of JAIXYL010000016.1, read as the reverse complement.
GGTTAATCATGAACACTATATGCAACGCTGTTTGCAATTGGCCCAAAAAGCTGCGGGAAAAGTTGCGCCTAACCCTTTGGTTGGGGCGGTGTTGGTGTATCAAGATCGCATCATTGGGGAAGGGTATCATGAACAGTATGGACAAGCACATGCAGAAGTCAATTGTATCAACAGTGTTGCTGAGGATAACCAATCGTTTATTCATTTGGCAACACTATATGTTAGTTTAGAGCCATGTGCACACTATGGTAAAACGCCTCCATGCACCCAATTAATCATTCAGCATCAAATAAAAAAGGTAGTGATTGGTTGCTTGGATCCATTTGAAGCCGTTAATGGTAAAGGCGCAGCACAATTAAAAGCAGCTGGTATAGAAGTGATTGGCCCAATTTTGGAAGAAGCCTGCAAAGCCATCAATAGACGTTTTTTTCACTTCCATATCCAAAAACGCCCCTATATTATTTTGAAATGGGCGCAAACTACCAATGGGTTGATGGGCCTGCAAAATCAACGGATTGCAATTAGTCAGGAATCCACCAAGCGCTTGGTACATCAATGGCGATCAACTGAAGCAGCCATTTTGGTGGGTACCAATACTGTTCGCGTTGACAATCCACAACTCAATAATCGGCATTGGTATGGACAAAGTCCGCTTAGAATGATAATAGACAAGCAACTGCAGCTCCAGTCCAATTTAACCCTGTTTAATGATGGTGCGCCTACTTGGATTTTCAATGCCATCAAACAAGACAACAATGGCGTACTCCAATATATTCAAATTGATACCAGTCAGTTGATTTCTTCCATATTACATTATGCATACACCCATCAAGTACAAAGCATTTTAGTTGAGGGGGGATTACAACTGTTGCAAGGATTTATTGACAGCGGTTTGTGGGAGGAAGCCTATATCATCACTGCGAGCCAGTTTGTTCTATCAGACAACCATACAGGGGTTAAAGCCCCTGATTTAATCCATGCACAATTGATGCAACAACAGAAAATAGGCTCAGACTTGATTCATTACTACAAAAAAAGCCAAT
>JAIXYL010000141.1 GCA_027490265.1 Sediminibacterium sp. | reverse complement strand
TTGATGCCCATTTTGCCATTCCCTAAAGATATTTATTATGATTGGTGGATGGCCATGCACGCAACCCTTGCAGGCGGCATACAGTTTGTGCCCTTTATTGGGGTATACCAACGCATGCATACCCAAAATATTACCATCCAACAAGGGTTAACCGAACAAGCCCATCGCAATCAATACAGGGTGATGTTGAATAGGCATTTGGCTGCATTTGCCGCTATACAAGGGTTCCCAGAATCCGTCCAATTATTTTTTGCGGCATTCAGTAAGCTTTGGAAGCAATCTATCACCCAACGATACAATTGGACTTTATTTGTTTTTTTATTGCGTCACCACCGCAAATTATTTTATTATAAAGTGAGGCGAGTGCCCATTATCTCAGCATTTAAAGTGAGTTTTTTATTTTGTTTTAGACGCTAATAGGTTATTTTCGGGCCAGTTAACAAGCAAGCACTATGGCATCGAGGTTTAAACCATTAATCAGAGCATTTGGATTAACAGACGGCATTAAGTTTTATATACACTTGCTGTTCAAGAAATATGGCGCGTTTAAATCCACCAGATACCAAACTACTTTTCATTTGCGCAGTCAAACAACTGATAAGTATACGTTTAAACAAGTATTCTTAGACGATCAATACAATGTTGCCTTGCCCTTTACACCCACCAGAATTATTGATGCTGGGGCTAATATTGGATTAGCGGCCGTTTATTTTGCGCACCGATATCCCAATAGTAAAGTGATTGCGGTAGAACCCAGCAGAGATAATTTTCAAGCCTTGCTTAAAAATATTGCGGGTCATCCATCTATCAAAGCCAATTGCATGGGCTTGTGGAACAAAGACGTTTATTTATCAATTATGAACCCTACTGGACCAAGCAGTTCATTCATGGTAAGCGAAACCAGCCCAGATGATCCAGAAGCCATACCTGCCGAATCGGTTGAAACCATTATGCGTGGCGAGGATTGGGATACCATAGATTTATTAAAAATTGATATAGAAGGTTCAGAAAAAGAAGTTTTCGAAGCCAATTATGAATATTGGTTGCCTAAAACAAAAGTCATTTATTTAGAGTTGCACGATCAAATGAAAAAAGGTTGTTCAAAATCAGTATTCGCAGCTATTAGCCAATACAATTTCTCTTTTTCTTTCTCTGATGAAAACCTGGTATTTATGAATGAGGATTTGATTGCGCTTCCGAAGCAATAATGGTTTGTTCTTTCTTCCACCAACGGAAACCAATGAAGCCAATAATCGCCAAAGGCGCAAAAGCCAAATAAATAATAGCGGAGTTCAAAGCTTTAGCGGGCCCTTCGCCCAATTGAGAAGCGGTTTTGGTACAGATAGAACATTGCGCTTGCAAGGCATTGCTAGATAAAAGCAAAACCAATACTACCAATACCAACAGCCCTGACTTCTTCATAATCAATGTATTAAAACACAAAGATATAACCGTTTTCTGAGGATAATGTTTAACTTAAGCGTTAAAATTACTCCCGTGGAGCCAAGAAGGCATTTTATCAAAAAAGCAGGCATACTAGCAGGCGTTTTTGCAGGACAAGGTTTGTTTAACCAACTACAAGCAGCCCAATTTAAAGCAGCAGCTGCTGTTACTTCTGATGATCCAATCATTGCAGCAGCGGATGAAGATTATTGGCAGGTAATTCAACAGGCATATACCGTCCCTTCTAATTTTATTAATTTGAACAATGGCGGGGTCAGTCCTTCCCCCAGTGTAGTTCAACAGGCGGTGGAACGCTACAATCAATTGTCTAATCAGGGTCCATCCTATTTTATGTGGCGCATATTAGACCAAGGCAGAGAGCCACTGAGGCAAAAATTGGCATTGTTGGCAGGCTGTTCACCCGAAGAAATCGCTGTGAATAGAAATGCTACAGAAGCATTGAATACCGTCATATTTGGACTCAATTTGCAAAAGGGAGATGAAGTAATTGGTACCAAGCAGGATTATCCCAATATGATACAAGCTTGGCGCCAACGTGCTTTACGAGATGGCATCGTGTATACCCAAATTAGTTTTGAGTTTCCAATTGAAGACGATGATGCCATCGTCAAAGCATTTGAACAAGCCATTACACCCAAGACCAAAATTTTGCATATCACCCATATTATTAATTGGGTAGGACAAATTTTGCCAGTAAAAAAGATTTGTCAAATGGCGCATCGCAGAGGGTTAGAAGTGATTGTAGATGGAGCACATTCATTTGGCTTACTTGATTTTGCCATACCCGATTTAGAATGCGATTACTTTGGCACCAGCTTACACAAATTTTTAAGTGCCCCAATTGGCTCGGGTATGTTATGGATCAAGCAAGAACATATTGCCAAAATTTGGCCCTTGGTCTGCAACGATAAACCCCAAAGCCCTGATATCAGAAAGTTTGAAACCCTTGGTACGCGTAGCTTTCCAATTGAGCAAGGCATTGGTGAAGCCATTGCATTTCATACAGCCATCGGCAGTAAACGCAAAGAAGAACGCATTCGATATTTAAAAAATTATTGGGCATCACGGGTACAAAATATACCAGGCGTTCAATTGCATACATCCCTGAAATCGGCCTACTCTTGTGCTATTTGTGGTATCAGCATTAAAGGCATGACACCAGCGCAGTTAGATCAACAATTATACGCCAACTATAAAATACATACAGTAGGCATTGTTTGGGAGAATATCAGTTGTGTAAGAATTACGCCACATGTGTATACGCGCTTAGCAGACTTAGACATATTGGTAACTGCAATAGAAAAAATTGCGTTGGGCGTAAAAGCATCAAACAATAAGTAGATCAGCAACGCCGATTGGCAGAACTGACCTACTTGTTATTGAATTTAAGAAGCTTTGGTTGCTGCTTTCTTTGCTGTTGCCTTCTTTGCTGCAACAGGATTAGCTGGTCTTGATTTACCGAAAGACCCTTGGAAACGTTTTCCTTTAGCTGTTTTTTTGTCACCTCTACCCATGATAAATAATTGAATATATTGTTTAATAAAGTGTAAAAATAGAAAAACCCCGCGAAAGCGGGGTTCAATTCTTTTGAAAGGATAGAATTATAACTTACCGCTTAATTCTTTACCAGCTTTAAAGCGGGCAACTTTCTTAGCTTTAATCTTGATAGTCTCACCAGTTTGAGGGTTACGACCAGTACGTGCAGCACGCTTAGATACAGAGAAAGTACCGAAACCTACTAATGTTACTTTATCACCTTTCTTTAATGTTTTTGTAACAGCATCAATAAAAGAATCCAAAGTAGCGTTTGCTTGTGTTTTGGTGATACCCGCATCATCAGCTAAGTGTGCGATCAATTCAGCTTTGTTCATAGATGTATTTTTAAGTGTTTTTTGATAACAGAACAAATTTATTGGCTTTTAGCTACTAACAAAATTTTTATTCTTTTTTCTTGATTAGTTTGTTTGGCTTAAAACCCTTATAAATAAAGGGTTAACGACGAATTGAGTAAAAAAATGGGTGTGTAATAAATACATCCTGATATTGTGAAACCCTTACTGGTAAAGGTTTTTAGCTAATTCAAGCTGCAATTCAATCCCTGCAAGGGTTTCAGCCTAATATAAGGAAGATTTTCAAATACCAAATTAGTTTTCAAAAACTATCCACACTCAATTCACAACTTGCATAATTGATCTAAAAGCAATTATTTGGTTACCCCATTTTTCTATCGTTTCTTTTCTGAGTGCGGGTGCAAACTGTTGAATATAGAGGTCGTAATTGGCTTTGGTAGCAGCATGGTATTGCACAGCATAGGTTAAACCATCTTCTTCATCGGTTTCTAGTAAACGAACAAATAGAAAATGACTGAAGCAGCCAGATTCCATCACTGCAGGAATATGTTCGTTTTTCATCCAATGAAACCAATCGGTATGAATGCCGTGTGCCACTTTAGTGGTAACATTATAGATATACATGCTTATATGATTTCGGCGTAAATAGGGCAGTGGTCGCTATGTTTAATTTCAGGGTAAATAGCAGCGGCTTTTAACTGAGGAGCAAGCGTATTGCTGAGGCAGATATAATCAATCCGCCAACCTTTATTTTGTAATCTCACAGAAGGAAAACGCTGACTCCACCAACTATAAGCACCTGTTGTTTCTGGATGCAATTGTCTAAAACTGTCTACCCAACCATCGGCTAGAAATTGCGACATCCAAGCCCGTTCTTCTGGTAAAAAACCAGAAGACTTTTTATTACCCTTTGGGTCATGAATATCTATGGCTTCATGGGCAATATTATAATCGCCAACAACCATGAGTTTAGGTCTGGTTTTTTTTAAGTCAGTTAAAAAGTCTTGGAATTGATTGAGCCAAATGTATTTATAGGCCTGTCGTTCCTCACCGCTGGTGCCCGATGGGTAATAAGCGTTGATGATGGTCATGTCGCCAAAATCTGCTCTAATTACTCGGCCTTCAAGATCGCTTTGCTCCATATTGCTGCCATAATACACAGCATCTGGTTTAATTTTAGTTAGGATCACCACGCCGCTGTAGCCTTTTTTTTGCGCACTAAACCAATAACTACTGTAACCAGCTTTTTCCAAAATGGCGTGGTCAATATCATCTTTAGTGGCTTTGCTTTCTTGTAAGCAAATGATGTCTGCAGGATCAGACAACAGCCATTCTGCAAATCCTTTTTTAATGGCAGCCCTAATGCCATTCACATTGTATGAAATGATGCGCATAATAATTATTGAAAGAAACGGTTATAGCTGAGTAAAATTAACTCGTTAATCAACTCAATTGATATATTGGGGTTAAAGATAACCATCCTTTCTGGTTGTTGTACTCCACTTAGCAGAACAATTCTTTCGTTGTTTAAATAAATAGCTCTAAAATATTCTCCTACTTCAATTGTAAATGGTTGGTTGCGAATTGTACCTTTTACATAATAAAGTGAAGCAAAATTAATTGCATTATCAAAGTCGTTAATTCTTCTTAATGAATTACTATCCATGCCATTGCTTGATAAATAGGGATATATTTTTTTAGTGCTATCCATTTTATCTGTTTCAATACTAAAATGAGCAATCGTATCTTTATCTTGAAGTATGAAATGATGGTTGCCATCAAGTGGTTCAACAATTGGCATATTCGTAATTCTAAAATTAGTATTTGCAGAAACGCGAGCTGGAATGATTAATGAATAATTCTTATTTAAAACAATATTTCTGGCTTCTTGTAATAGAAAAACAAAAATGACTTGAGGGTTTTCTTTTTCCTTTGCCATTAATCTACTATAAAGCGAAGAGTCTAATTTAGTTTTATTTTTACCACGTAAAGTAATTTCTTGGTAACGTCGTTCATCCCATCGGATTAATTCAGTTTTGCCATTGAGCAGGTACTTGCTAAACAGACCTTTGCTTTCAATTGTAATTTTAGGTTGGTTGGTAATTGCTCCAATAATAAAATTATCGCCCATAAAAGGGGGAGCAGCTTTTAATTCAATTTGTTCGCTTTGATTGGTACTATCTAAAATGATTTCAAGTGATTTTTTCATCAATTCACTGAACGCTTTACCTGTTAAATGCAGATTACCGAAAGGAATGCCAATGCCTCTTGCTTTATTATGTTTGATAAATATTTCTAAACGTTTGCTGAATTCAAATGCAGCATTTTTGTTTTGAATACTCATTTCTAATAGAAGAAT
>JAIXYL010000009.1 GCA_027490265.1 Sediminibacterium sp. | reverse complement strand
GTTTTTCTTTGCCTAGAAATTTCATCTTCTTGCTTTCTTACTTGCTCTTCGTAAAGCTTGGTTCTAAGCATGGTCATGGCTTTCTCTCTATTACCCAACTGAGATCTTTCAGTTTGGCAAACCACTACCACACCTGTTGGAATATGGGTTAGGAAAACTTTGGTCTCTACCTTGTTAACGTTTTGTCCTCCAGCACCTCCACTTCGTGCTGTCTCCATTTTTACATCGCTTTCTTTTAATTCAAAGTCTACTTCTTCAGCTTCTGGCATAACAGCAACCGTTGCAGCAGAGGTATGAACCCTGCCTTGTGTTTCTGTGTTTGGTACCCTTTGTACGCGATGTACACCACTTTCAAATTTTAAAGTACCATACACATCTTCACCACTCACTTCAACCACTACTTCTTTATACCCACCAACCGTTCCTTCACTTTCACTAACTACGGCAGTTTTCCAACCTTTTTTAGAACAATATTTCAAATACATGCCTAACAAATCCCCAGCAAATAAGCTTGCTTCATCACCACCGGTTCCGGCACGAATTTCAAGTATGGCGTTTTTATCATCCTGGGGATCTTTAGGAATCAATAATTTGGTCAGTGCTTTCTCAAGTTCTTCTTTGCGGGTCTCTAATTCAGGCAATTCCATCTTGGCCAATTCACGCATATCATCATCAGAACTGTTCAAGCCTTCTTTTGCATACTGATGATCGGCCAATACCCTCAAATATTCTTCATAAGGTTTTACAATTTTTTCTAAAGAGCGGTACTCTTTACTGTAAACCCCAAACTCTTTTTGGTTATTGATAATCTCAGGGTTGGTAAGGGCAATTCCTACCTGATCAAATCTTGCTTTAATGGCTTCTAGCTTATTCAGCATATACTCAATTCATTTTCGGATGGCAAAAGTACGGCTTTAGAAGGGTTTAAACGCCTAGAAACGCAAGCTTATTCGGGTACCCTTCCCAATTTCAGCGTCAATATCTAGGGTTAAGCCCGCTTCAGCTGCTCTATCCTTGATATTTTGCAACCCGTATCCATTAGCCGCATTGCTTAAATTAAACCCAATGCCATCGTCTTGAATAGATACCAAAATAGGGTCATTGATGGAAATATCAATGTTAATTTGGGAACATTCAGCATGTTTCAAGGCATTGGTTAACGCTTCTTGCATAATGCGCAATAAATGAATGCTTTCGCCAGGACTCAACATTTTTTCTTTGATCAATTCTGCTTGTACATTGATTTGAATAGACGCATAATTAGGCGCAATACGATTCACCAAGTTTTTAAACCGATCACTCAACGACGTCATGCTGATTTGTTGGTATTGCATGACCCAAATGGTCTCTCGCAAGGCATTCACCATGTCTTCAGCATTGCCTTTTAATTGAAACATGGTATCATTGGTATGGGCGTCCATTTTTTCGAGTTGTACAATATTCGATTTTATCGCAGCCGCATAAGCGCCTAAATGATCATGTAAGTCTCTAGATATTCTTTCCCGCTCTTTGTAAATACCTTGTTGTATAGCTGCTTCCTGTAATTGTTTCTGCAGTTTTCGTTTGGTTAAAAAACGGATAAACAGAATAATACTAACCAAAACCGCACCAATGGCCGGTATCAAAAAATACCAATTCTGCCAGAAGGGGGGTTGCCTGCTGATGGTATATTTGGCAACCAATGCAGTGGACAATTGGGCCATGTTTTCAGCGGCTCTGATCTCCAATGTCAGTTCTTTATATGGCAAATTGGTAAATCCAAAACGCTTGTTGTTGGCGCCAACTGTAACCCATTTATCTACCAAACCAATACAGCGATACTGATAAATGACTTTATCAGCATTAATGAAACTGGGTGCGGCTATTTCAAAAGAAATTGATTTGTCATCAGCATTCAGTTGAAAATGGTTGGCAATAGCCACAGGTGTATAGTTGATGGCTGCTTGCACAATAGAACAGTTAAGTTGATGCAACACCGGATTTACTTTAGCTGGATGAATCACCACTAATCCTTCAGAACTTCCCAACATTAATTGACCAAATGTATTCTTGGTAAAGCTGCCCAATAAAAAGTCAGATGCCGGCATACCATTTTGCTCTGTGATGGCATTAATCTGTCCTTTTGGTTGATCAATGATATTCATGCCGGTTGTTGTAGCCACCCAAATTCGGTTTTTTTCATCAGCCATAATACCAGTAACAATATTACCAGATAGGCCATTGGATTGATCGTAGTGCGTAAACTGACCATTCATCCATTTATAAACACCATTGCTTAATGTAGCAATCCATATTTGCCCTTTTTGATCTTCGGTACATCCAGTAACAATCGTTCTTTTGATGTATTGACTTTGATCGTTGTCAGTAGCGTAAAAAAACAATCGCTTACCAGATTGATCCAATACATCAAGTCCTGCATTGGTGCTCACCCAGGTTCTGCTTAAATGATCTGTAAACGAATGCAGTACATAGGAACCTGTAATTTGTTGAGCAGCTGATTTTGCTTGTGCAGTGTAAATGGTGGCTTCCTCGTTTAACAAATTCAGTAGGACCAAACCAGACTTAGTAGCAATGAATAACTGTTTATATTTGGTATTGATGTTCAAATGAAAAATGGTATGATCGGTTAACCGTTTATTTTGTACACTGGCCACCAATTTGGGTGGTTGTTGAGGCAAAATTTTATACAGTCCTTCATTTTCTACAGCAGCCCAAACAATGCCTTTCTCACCTGCAGCTAATGCTCTAATTTTTTTAGGAATTACCAATTGCATTTGATTGGTGGATGGCAGCCGTTTGTATAATCCAGAGACGGCTGCAATCCATTCATAACCCAAAGAATCTTGTGCATAAGCAAACACGGTTTCGCGTTTTTGTTTTGGTTGGATTAATGCAAAAGAACTGGCTTCGGGATTGTACAGAATAGCTCCATTATTGGCAAATCCAATCCACATTAAACCAGATGCATCATGATACGTGTTCAATACAGCATTAGATTGATTCAATGCTTCAGGCAATTGCTCAGACTTCCAAAAAACAGGTTTTAAATGATTGTTGATGGTTATAATGCCAGACAAACTCGCAATCCAAGCGTTGTTCTGATCATCAAAATTGATTTGACTCAACTTTTCATTTAAAACAATACTGTCTTTTTGCCAACGCAGGGTTTTGGTATCAAAGCATTTTATGACAGGCTTTGTTTCCACAGATTCATTCACTACCCAAATTGTATGGCGTTGATCATGATATATTTTGGTACCAGCAAAATGAGTTTGACCGTTATTTGTTAAATCTACTTTGCGCAATAACTTGCCAGAGTCTGGATTGTATTGATAAAACCAACCATTTAAATACTGCCATACAAACTGTTGGTTCGCTGTAAAACTGCTCGTCAAACTAGGTTTTACAGTTAACTGTTTAAACAGTTTTTTGACATGATCCCAAAGGTAAACTTGATTCTCGGCTACAATGACCAAATTACCATTACCCAACGTATACAGTTGTTCAAAAACATACTGAATCACCTGTTTTTTAGATGGATTGAGATGGATGCGTTCGAATATGCCTTTTTGAACATCTAAACGATTCAAGCCATTTCTAGTGCCTACCCAAATATTTCCTGCACCATCTTCAGCAATTGCAGTAATATATTGATCACTTATAGATGTAGTATCAAGATTATTGTGTTTATAGTGCGTAAATGTTACCCCATCAAACCGATTAAGCCCATCCTGTGTGCCCATCCAAACAAAGCCCTTACTGTCTTTAAATATAGCCGTAACTGCATTTTGTGTTAATCCATTTTTTACAGTGTACTGCTTAAAACCAGGTTGATTGAACCCTATATAAGGCCAGAGCAGTATGGAGATGATGATGAGTACCCTGTATTGCATGCCCATTAAATTAATACATTTATTTAGATTGTTCAGCTAAATACAGCATATGCAGTATTGTAGGTTGTAGTAAATTGAGGCAACTTTAGTGTACGATGATTCAAATTGGTATAGTTGACGATAAATCCTTGAACCGAAAAATGATTCGGCAGAATTTACATGGCATTGCCAATATTGACATTGTTTTAGAAGCGGTCAATGGCTTAGATTTTTTAGAAAAAATTAAAGCAGTTTCAAACCATCAGGTACCGCAGGTTGTACTGATAGATTTAGATATGCCCGTTATGAATGGGATTGAAACCATTGCCATTGCCAGCATTCGATTCCCTGCAATCAAATTTATCGTTTTAACCGTTTTTGATGACGATGAAAAAATATTTGAAGCCATTAAAGCAGGTGCATCAGGGTATCTGCTAAAAGACGATGCCCCTGATATGTTATTAGATGCTATTCACAATGCATATGAATTAAATGGAGCCCCCATGAGCCCAGCCATTGCTAGAAAAACTTTGCTCTGGTTAAAACAAGGCGCACAGCCCTACCCCACGCTTTCCTCTAGTACAGACCATTTGCGCGATACGTTAACAGATCGAGAGCAAGAAATTTTAAAATATTTGGTAGAAGGACAAGACTACAAAAAAATTGCGCGTACACTGTTCATTAGTCCACAAACGGTTCGTACACATATCAGTCGGATTTATGAAAAACTGCATATTAATTC
>JAIXYL010000034.1 GCA_027490265.1 Sediminibacterium sp. | reverse complement strand
AGCTCATTAAAATACCAATTGGATTTGCAAGCCCTAAAGCAGTTTTTGCAATTCGCACTCGTCTGGGCCTCTGTCGCTCGAATTTCATCTGCATCGAGAAACGTTATTTACATTTTATAACGATAAATATAACCTTTTAATAAGCTTTGCATATATACTGTAAGCATCGTTCAAACAGACGTAATTCTCCAAGGCGCAAACAATATCCGCTTGACTTCCTGAAAAGTGGATTTCAATAAAATTATCCAAAAGGATAACTGCAATCCGCTTATGTGCGTGTCTCTTTGAACGAGCAAACTTTGCTGCTTCGGCAAGTTGTGTTTTCAGTATAATCAACTTTTTCATTTTGATTGTATATCAGGTAAAGGAATTTATTTATTAAACAACTCATAAGGTTTTAAAAACCTCAAAATACCTGTTGGACAATAACATAGAAAGATTCCGTATTGACAAATGACTAGAAATAGCATAAGTAATTACTTGTTTATAAATTTTAATATTTTCCAATAATATTTAGTTGTTTCTTGGGCATACAGAATAATACTTATAATATATTTACATATAATGTTCTGTCAGGATAATATTGAAACAACTACTTTAATTCAGAGTGCAAGGATCAGTGCAAGGTTAGATCGATACAGATATAGATAAATATACTTAATTAAGTATATTAAATATGGGACTTTAATGTATTGGATATGTATATTTGAATATTAATAATCATTCAAGACTAAAATATGAGGTGCGGCCCACACCACCCACACAAATTAAAACCCACGCTGGTCGTGGGTTTTTCTATTTAGTGCGCGGAACAGTGCGCGGAGATTGTTCTTTTTAAAAAAATACCAAATTTCACTTATACCAAATGGTGAACATAGCTACATTGTAATTATTGATTGTTACTAAACATCCTAATTCAAATGATGTATAAGGTTCAGAAAAGATTGAGGAGGTCTCAAATAATTAATCCAACGACTTAATTCTCGATACAATTCATTCCAACTGATTAGTTATTCAGTAAAAAATAGATCAATTATTTAAAATATTGACTCATTTCAAAATTGATTTTTTTTAGTTTCTGCTAATTTTCTTTTTTGCCTACTTTCTATTAGCATGATTTTTATTTTGCTATTCCAAGATTCTTGATTTTTTTGATTATTACCTCTATAATAAACATCATAGTCATAATCTAGTTGAATTTGATAATAATAGTTATAGTTCATTTTAACAATAGAATCAATTTGATTTTTTGCTCTGGCCTTGTCAAAACAATAGGACGACAGTTGTGCAAAAATTTCATTTGACATTACCTCCCCTATGTTATAATGCTGTTGCTCATGATCAAGTATCACTTTAATTTGATCATTACTTAAATGCTCTTTTTTAAACCAAGAGCGTTTTTCTTCAAATACTTCAGAAACTAAAAAATCAAATTTGATTTTTTTATCTTGACAATTTCTTGGATTTGAGTAATTATATTTTAATCCAATCCAGGAAAAGGCTTTCCACCTGACATTATAATCAGGTATAGATTTAAAATCATCTAATTGAAGTAAACGTTTTAAGGATAAATTTGAAGTATCCTGTGCTATACAATAATAATTTGCAAGCATTAAAAAAAGGAAGCTTACGAAATAACTTCGTTTTAGTATAATAATATTATTCATAAAATTTTAAACTCTATATCCAAAAAAAGATTGGATTTGACTAACCCAATTTTTATTATGATCCATTTAGTTCCTATCAAATCAATCATAGTTTTTTATTCATAGTACAATATAGTAGTATTTGTATATAGTCTTTTTTATGAAATAACAAATGATTTTATATTTTGAGCGCGGAACCGTATGCGGATGTATTTTCTTGCCCATGGTTGAAGTCATCCTAAAGAATACCAAGTACCCTTACCAACTCCATTCTTTTTAATATGATTTTTTTCTACCAGAGTTTCAAGGTGCTTTTTGATAGTATTGCGATTGGCATTCGTGATGGTCACAATATCGCTAATAGTTGCCTTGCCCCTTGATTGTATGAGTTGTAGAATTTGTAAAGACAGATTGGGAAGCTGCATAAAAAAGAGAGTTTCTTGTTCAACTTTTGTTTCCAATCTTTTCTTTTGATGTTGCAATGCACGAAGGAAAAACATAATCCACGGTTGCCAGTCAGGTGTTGACGTTTTCAGCGTTCCTTGCGTTTGGCGTAAAGCGAGATAATAACTTTCCTTATTTTTTTCTACTACAGCCTCGAGTGAGCTATACGGCAAATACTGGTAACCTTCTCTTAAAAGAAGGTATGTCGTCAATACACGCGAAAGCCTTCCATTACCATCTTGAAATGGGTGTATCGCCAAAAACTCTACGATAACAATAGCGGTTATTAATAGTGGATGAAGTTTCTTTTCAGCATATGCTTGCTTTGCCCATTCTATAAGATTGTGCATTCTAAAGGGCGTCTCAAAAGGACTTGCTGTTTCAAAGACCACGCCAAGGCTTTTACCCTGTGCATCAAAAGCCTCTACATGGTTGGATGATTTTTTATAGTTGCCTCTATGCCAATAATCTTTTTCACTGTGTTGCAACATTACTGAATGAAGTTGCTGGATATTGTTTTCCGAAAGGGTAATATCGGCATAGCTCTGGAAAATCAAGTTCATCACTGAGGAGTACCCGGCAACCTCCTGTTCATCCCTTGTCTCAAACTTTTGTATCTCAAGGTTAGAGAGCAAAATTTCAACTTCTTTGTCGGTCAATTTACTACCCTCAATACGTGTAGAAGAACCAATGCTCTCTATCGTGGCAACTTTTTTAAGCGAGGAAAGCTGTTCAGGTGCTAATTGACCCAATGCACGCCACGCACCTTTAAACTCGTCTATTTCAGAGATCAGTATGAGTATTTCTGGTGTTATTCTGAGACTGTCTAAATTCATACCCATATTATTACCCAAAAATACCCAAAAATCAAGAAATATCCATAGTTATACCCATAAATATCCAAAAAGCAACTTTTTTAGGCAACAGCATGCCTACCTCTTAAAAATAACGAATGAAAAAAATGATCTCAATGCGGTGATTAATCAGGTTATTCTCCGCAAATTTTAAGGCGAAAATTGCAATTGCGGTTATTATTTGGTATATTCTCCGCAAATAATGCGGAAAATGTCGGTTTATATTCACCAATTACCTCACTGGCCAAAGTTTAGCTGGAATCAAGAAAGCTTAACGCCTTTGTTGACTTACATCAGAAATAGGCAGGGACGGCTAATGGGTAGAATGGAAGCGATGGGTTTTCAATTGAAAGCAGAAGCCAACCTTCAGACACTTACATTGGATGTTTTGAAATCAAGTGAAATTGAAGGTGAACTTCTGGATGCTGAACAGGTTCGGTCTTCTATTGCTCGTAAACTGGGAATGGATATAGCTGGCTTGGTGCCAACGGATCGTTATGTGGATGGTGTAGTTGAAATGTTGCTAGACGCTACCCAAAATTATCAGCATCCGTTGACTACAGATAGGTTGTATGGTTGGCATGCAGCGCTTTTTCCAACAGGCAGAAGTGGTATGCATAAAATTACAGTTGCGGCCTGGAGAAATAATACAAATGACGATCCTATGCAGGTAGTTTCTGGTGCATTAGGCAAAGAAAAAGTACATTTTGAAGCTCCGAACGCAGACCGCCTCGAATCAGAAATGAGGCAATTCATCAACTGGTTTAATGAGGACATATATATGGACCCCGTTATAAAAGCTGCAATCGCTCACTTATGGTTTATTACCATACATCCTTTTGATGATGGCAATGGCCGTATTGCTCGGGCTATTGCGGATATGCTGCTTTCGCGTGCGGATGAATCTGTCCAAAGGTTTTACAGCATGAGTGCTCAGATAAGAAAAGAAAGAAAGCAATATTACGAAATCCTAGAAAGCACACAGAAGGGTTCATTAGATATTACTGAATGGCTCACTTGGTTTTTACATTGCCTTGATCACGCCCTTGAAGCTAACACTGAAACGCTTTCAAGCGTATTAAAAAAAGCGCGTTTCTGGGAAAAACATGCAACAACTATTTTAAACCTGCGTCAGCAAAACATGTTAAATATGTTACTAGACGGATTTGAAGGAAAATTGAATTCATCCAAGTGGGCAAAAATTACTAAAACGTCTTCGGATACTGCATTGAGAGATATTCAGGATTTAATCAACAAAAACATTCTGATCAAGGAAGTTGATGGAGGAAGAAGTACAAGTTATGTATTAATAGAATGACAAATCAAAAGAGGTAGTTCAAAAGCATTCTTAGCCTCGCTCAGAACCTATTCAATTTTAGGTTGTTGATATGGTCTATTCAATTTTTAAAATTGCATCAGCAACCCATCAATATTGTTTGGTTAAAACGCGACTTACGCACGCAGGATCATGCTGCATTGCATGCTGCTGAGCAAGCGGGCCTGCCTTACTTAATCGTATTTTTTTTTGAGCCTTCATTGATTCAATATCCGGATTGTAGTGAACGGCATTTGCAATTTCAATACCAGTCGATTCTAAGCATGAATCAAAAGCTGGCGCCCTTTCATCGGCAAGTGCATGTATTTTATGCTGAAGCGGTGGAAGCCCTTCAAGAAATCTGTGAACAATATGCTGTTCAATCCATATTTAGTTATCAGGAATCAGGTACTCAAATCACTTATGATAGAGATAAAGCTGTTGCTAAATTTTGTTCAGCCAATCATATTCACTGGCAACAATTTCAAAGAGACGGCATTATTCGTGGCATTAAAAATAGGCAAGGTTGGGATAAAAAATGGTATGCCACCATGCACAGCCCCATCATTCATAATGTTTTTAGTGAACAAAGTCTACCTTCATTTAAAACAATACATTCCTTACCGCTTGCACTGCAACATAAGCTAGAAGCGTATCCCAGCCAATTTCAGCCTGCCGGGGAAGACAATGCTTACAAATACCTTTACAGTTTTATTGAGGAACGAGCTCAGTATTACAGCAAACATATTAGCAAACCCAAGGAAAGTAGAAAAAGTTGCAGCAGGCTCTCCCCATATATTAGTTGGGGAAATCTCAGTGTAAAGCAAGCCTATCAATCATTGTATGCAGCACAAAAAACATCGGGGTTTAAAGGCCCAATTAATAATGCCATCTCTCGATTAAAATGGCATTGTCATTTCATTCAAAAATTTGAAGTGGCTTGTTCCTATGAATCAACATGCATTAATCCGGGCTATGAATTATTAGAGCACCCTGTGAACGAGGCCTACATCAATGCGTGGAAGACTGGGCAAACAGGGTTGCCCTTGATTGATGCTTGTATGCATTGTCTTAAAGAAACGGGTTGGATTAATTTTCGCATGCGTGCCATGTTGGTCTCGTTTTTTTGTCACCATCTCTATCAAGATTGGCGATTGGGTGCGCAGCATCTGGCACAATTATTTTTGGATTATGAACCGGGTATTCACTATCCGCAGTTTCAAATGCAAGCAGGTACTACAGGCATCAATACCATCCGTATGTATAATCCAGTTAAACAATCACAAGACCATGATCCTACTGGTGCATTTATTAAACAATGGATTCCTGCATTGCAAAATCTACCAGCTGCCTTAATTCATGAACCGCATACATTAACCGCAATGGATCAATCCTTATATGGTGTGCACATCGGCAAAGATTACCCTGCACCCATTATTGAGGTGAATGCCGCTGCTAAAGTAGCGCGTGAGTTAATTTGGGGACATCGTCAGCATCCTTTAGTAAAACAAGCTGCTGCAAAAATTCTTATTACTCACACGAGGCAAAAAAAGTTGCCCAATCTTAGTGGTTAAAAACAGTCAATCTCTCAACAAAAACGACCAATCCGGTTTTTGTTTTTTCTTTTAGTTTAGGTGATTTAAAATCTATCTCTAATTTAAGTATATGACTAAGATTTTGACCTTACTTGGCTTTGCCCATTTTTTTTCATTAATGACTACCGCACAATCAACGCCTTCTTTAGATAAACTCAACAGTCATGCTGCTGTAAAGCACGATATGTCAGCCCCAATTGTTTTGAAAAACGTATTCAATCAATCAGCCGCTGCTTCGGTAGAACAAACCCAATTCGGTAGAAAAAAATCACCGCAATTAATCACCAGTTTTGAAGGTTTGGGGGAGAGCTTTGTTGGTCCTCAAGGAACAGCAGTATTAAGAAATCCATCTGATAATTCTTTGGCTGTAGGCCTTGATCATATTGTGCAGATTGTCAATTCTCGGATGGCTATTTTTTCTAAAAAAGGGAAAATGTTTTCTGAATCTGGTCGTGCACTTTATGGACCTGTTGAAACCAGAAATGTATTCAAAGGATTTGGTGGTCCCTGTGAAAACATGAACAATGGTGATGCAGTTGTGCGCTATGATCAACTGGCTGATAGATGGTTAATTGTAATGCCCACTTTTCGTAAAGGCATTTCTAGAAATATTGACACTACTACTAAGCAGCGTAAAACAGTTCCTCAACCTGGTGATGCGGTTACTTTATTTCAGCCGCCTGCATCAAACGAAACGCCAGCACCTGTAAATGGTGCGCGTCCAACAGCTCCAAAGCCACCAACAGATGGAACCTATTGTATGTGTTATGCCATCAGCACCAGCCCAGATCCCTTGGGATCCTATTATCGTTATGAATTTGAACGTGATTTATTTCCTGACTATCCAAGACCAACCGTATGGCCTGATGGCTACTATACTACAACTAGTACAGGGGATGATGTGATTGAAAGACACGCTTATGTGGTTGATCGAAATAAAATGTTGAAGGGCTTGGATGCCAAAGAGCAATCTTTCATTATTAAAGATGTAAACTTTATTATTAATGCCGACCTTGATGGAAAACAATTACCACCAGCAGGAGCCCCTAGCATTATGATGGCAGCGGGAGGAAGCCAACTCAATAAAATTTTAGAAGATGATGGCATCTATGTGTGGAAATATAAAGTGGATTGGAATAATTTTTCTAATACTACAATAGAAGGTCCAGTTAAAATTCCTGTTGCGCCTTATCAATATATGGGAGGAGGACAGCTGACTAAAGCGGTACCTCAACCTGGAACCGATATGCGTTTAGATGCACAAGGCGATAAATTGATGGCTCGATTGGTTTACAGAAGAATTGGCAATCGTGAATCTGTTGTAGGGGTTCATTCTGTAAACACGGCTGTAGGCGGTGGCGGTGTTCGATGGTACGAATTTTTAGTTAATAAAGACCGCTCAGTAAAATTATACCAGCAAGGTACTTACGCGCCAGACAGCAATTTCCGTTGGATGGCAAGTCCTGCAATTGATAAATATGGTCATATTGGCATTGGTTATTCTTTTGGTGGTAAACATGATTTTCCAGGTCAACGTTTTGCAGGCAGACATTTTGGTGATCCCTTGGGCCAACTTACATTAAATGAAGTGGTTCTTGTAAACGGGGAAGCTGCGCAAACGAATACACTTAGATGGGAAGATTATACACAAACTGCCATAGATCCAAGTGATGATGAAACCATTTGGTATGTTGGGGATTATTTAAAAAAAGGCGCAAAAAATTATTCATCTAGGATTGGGGCTTTCAAATTGAAAAAGCAAAAATGATTCAACTTCAAAGGAATTAAAATACCCCACATTTATATTTTAATAAACTCTTATCTCTGTTAAGGGTATAGACTAAAGAAATTTCATTGGAGTAACGCAATTGTCCGGCTGTACTACGATTGCTGAATTGAATATCATTGGTATACCCCAATCGCCAGTAATTCCATTCAATACCAATATAGGGTATTACCGTTTGGTCGGTTCTGTACCAAGCGCCTGCATACAATTCTACATAAGATTGCAAAGCGTCTTTAATAAAATGGCTATAAGCACCTCCAATCAACAGTTGGCTAAAATTTTTCTGATGTTGAAAATGAAAGCTTGCATGAAATGTTCCTGCATATCCTAAAGGGCTCAACATACCACCATGAACAGATTGTCGCATGGGCGCAATGCTGCCTGTATTGCCAAATCCTTTTTGAGCTTGTAGTAAATTAAACAACCCAGCTCCAATATAATAATGGTGCTCTTTGGTTGGCGCAAATTGATAGAGTAATCCTGCATTTAAGTCAATAGCCGAAATGCTCAAATCATTGTTGAGTAATACATCACCGCTTGAATTGGTAAAACCACCCGGTGTTAATTGATCTTCAAACTGCGCATTCGCAGAATTGAATCGTCTGTTACCATAATTCGCTTGAAACCCAATGGTGATGGATCGATTCTGCTCATTGTCTAAACTTTTCATAAAAGCTGCTGAAACAGCCAAGTGATTTTGTGTGATTATTTTATTGCCTGTTTGATCAGACAACAACAATACACCTACACTCAACCGATCGGTACTTTTTATTTTATTGGTCATCACATTAAAGTCAACCGAAACGGTTTGTGTATTATACGCATTATTGAAGTCGGCATTCTGCGATCGCATATTGGCCACTGCTCGCATGGTTCCATTGAAATTGCCCGTCAGTGCCGGATTTAATGTCAATGGTGATGAAAAAAATTGAGAAAAACTTGGGTCCTGTGCTTTAACCGTGGCTTGTAAAAAAACAACCCAAGTTAGCACCGCAACGGCTTTGATCAATCTGGTGAATCGGGTTGGCATCATCTGAGTAGTGTAATATTTCCTTTATATGATTCTACAGTGCCATCAACCAATTGCACCATTATTTGATAAATATAAGTACCTGCTTCCGCGGGTTTGCCTTTATACGTGCCGTCCCATCCATCTGCATAACTATTGGGCAATGTATTGGATTTATTAAATACGGTAGCCCCCCAACGATTCATGATGACGAATGATTTAACCAAACTCACGTCTTTGCCCGCAATCACATAAAAATAATCGTTCTTGCCATCTCCATTGGGTGTAAACACATTGGGCAATATAAAATGTTTTTGAAAATAAGCAATCACTGGTATTGATGCCGTATCCAAACATCCATATTGACTTTTGGCGATTGCAGAAATAATGGTAGATGAATTTGTTTTTAATGTGGGTGTAATGCAATTGGTGCAGTTGAACGCAAAGCTTGGTGTCCAAAGTATACTTGTAACCGGCTCTCCCAATTGTATATATGTTAACGGATAGGGGTCTCCTCTTGGTATGGTAATTTGAGTAACCGGTAAGGCAATCTCAAATATTTTATAAGCACTGTTAATGGTGTTATTGTTGACTGAATCTTCATAAATGGCCTGGTCAGGATTTACATATACATGTATTTGATTGGCATTTTTTCTAGCGAAGTGATGCGAAATAGTGGCACAACCATTGGTGAATACCGTATTCGCAGGCACAACCACTTCATACAATAAACGCGCACCAGGTACAGTTTTTAATGTATCAAAATATTGAATTTTTATGGCTCGTTTTAATTGTTCATACCCATTACCCAAACAAAGTTTGGTATTCACTAATACTGAATCATTGGTATTGTAACAATATACTTCAGGGTTGCTGCTGATTAAATCGTTGGGAAATACATTAATAGTGGCTTTTGCAGAATCCTCACATCCAAACTGCGTGAGTGTTTTTACTTTTAAATAAGTTGTATCTAAAATTTTCATGGAAGTGCCAACACAATCGGTACAACTAAAATTGCCAATATTGCTGCTCCATTGAATGGTTGCTAAAGGATCGGGTGCAAAATTTAACTGGATGCTCTGTGTGCTATTCACGAATACGGTCGTATTATTTGGTGTGATACTTCGCGTTGGTTGAAATAAAAATCGTCTGGTTCTGTTATTGGTCTTACTGATTTCTTGAATGGCATTTTCTTCATCCAGAACTAAGTAAATAGAATCCTGTCGGTTTCTATTCACTTTTATAATATGCACAAAGTCTGCAGAACAATTGCCTGAAATATCTGTGGGCGTTTTAAACAAACTGTCTAATGCCAAACGTCCTGGTAATAACGTGTCTTTATCATAAAACCGAACAGTTGTACCTGCTGGTATGGTATCTACGCCAATATTGCGAATGCCAAAATACAATCGAATAGAATCGTTCTTAAAACAATTGACGCTGAACAAATCTAACACTGCATCGCTGGTGGCTTCGGTTACATTCAAAGCAAATTCACCTGAGGTTGAACTACAACCGCCTTTTGCAGCAGTTAACCAAATACTGTAATTGCCAGCTGCTGGAAATGAATACAACAAGTCAACTGCCGTGCTTACCAGTTGTTGCACTCCCGTTGTATTGTTGCGGATATACCATTGAAATTGATCGGCATTTTGTGAAAAGTTTTTAAACGTTACCGTGTCTTCGTAAATGCCATTTTTTGAAGCCACAATTCTTTTGTTGGGTGAAAAACGTGCAACAGTGCCGCAGCTCACCACAATTTGTGTATAGTAACTGCTGTTGCAAGTACCCGACCCATTGAATGCAATTAGTTTTACCTGATAAGTACCAGCAGTAGAAAACAAATAAGTCAAATTGGTGCTGGTGGCCACTACAGACTCTATGCCAGTTGCGGTGTTTTTAATCCGCCATTCATAATTACTTGCACCAGTAGATCGATTGGTCAATTCAACGGAAGTACCAATCAAAGGAAATGGATTGTTGGTGACTTCGTACAATGCATTGATATTGTCGGCACAGGGGGGAGTGGCACCGTCGCTTACCAATAAACTCCCACCATTGAACACCGCTAAAAATGCGCGCATTCTTTCGCCTTGGCCTGGAGTAAACACAGTTGGACAACTGGTTCCATAATCCATGAAGTTGGAAATATTGTCGCGCACATCTGTGGTGAATGGACCTGAGAGTGTATCGGTACTGCAGGAATTTTCTGGATTGGTACAAGAAGAGCCTTGGATGCTGCGATCGGGCGGAGTATCACATACACGGTCGCCATCTGTTGTACAATCGTTATTCAAACAATTGGTGCCTTGAAAAGTATGCAGTAGAGACAAATAATGCCCCAACTCATGCGCCAATAGTGCGGTGCCTAAACCTGCAACCACCACACCACCACCCGCTGAAGCATAGCCACCATAAGCCATCCTGGTCCATTGTCCACATTCAAACACACTGGGTTGAATTTCGCCATTGATTTTTTTAACCACCCAAACATTGGCATATTTTGCGGGGTCCCATCTGATTTGATTTTTCATGTCCGCATCTTCTAAGTCTACATCTACAGAATCATAAAACGATTTGATGCGATTGACACCATTCGACTTTTCGCCTGAAGGTGTTCTTTGTGCCAGTCTAAATTGAATGCGCGTATCGGCACCTAATGTATCTACCCCATACGCTCCTTGGTGTGCAAATGCTCTGTTTAAATCATCCAGTGCGGCTTGCACCATGCCATCAGTAATTGAAAATGGATTTTGATCAATAATATGAAATACAATGGGGATATATACGGTAGGTGGTAGTGGTGGCGTGCTATTGGATTTTATATTGGTGGATTGGTTCCGTACTTGACCTTTTGTGCTGGCATTGAATCGATCTTTTAATATTTGCGCCCTGATTGCTTGGTGCATTTTGTCTTCCTGGGCTTGAAAATATTTGGCTTTACTACTGTCTGCTCTACCCAAATTGAACCCACAAAAAACCTGTGCATGCAAGGTTGGGCTTATTATTACGCACAATAGCGCCACTGCTATATTTATGATGTTTTTCATCAGGATGATTTTAACAATACTCATTTTTAAGATGCTGATATGGGTTTAGATGCAGCTTATATAATCATTTTTTTTGTTTGATTGATTGGTCTCCTATCACCAAATTGTTAAGTTAAATGGTTTCAATATTATCAATTTGTTAGGCAACAATTTCTTAATCTAAATTAAAGATGATGCTTTTTTGATAAAGATAGTTTTGCCGCTTATTCACCAAAACTTCTTTTCATGAAAAGATGCACAACAATTTTGTTTGCAGCTCTATTGGGGTTCTCCAATAACAATGCTTATGCTTTCGCTACAAATGACAGTGGTATGTATTTGGTTGTTGATAAAACAATCAACGGTACTGTTATTGATCAATCAACTGGTTTGCCATTAGAGGGTGCAACTGTTAGTGTGAAAGGCACAAAAACTTCCGTAGTGACCAACAAGAACGGACAGTTCACTATTTCGGTTCCAAACGAAAAAGCCAACTTAATCATTGGATACATAGGGTACAATGAACAAGTAATTACGGTTGGTGATAATACCAGCCTTGCCATTCAATTATCTTCAAGTGCATCTGATTTAAATCAGGTAGTAGTGGTTGGGTATGGTTCTCAAAATAAAAAGGATTTAACAGGAGCAGTGAAAAGCGTAAAAGCAGAAAGCTTTAACCGTGGTATCATCAATGCGCCGCAACAATTATTGCAAGGTAAGGTTACTGGTGTAAATGTAACATCCGCCAGTGGTGAACCTGGTGCAATTTTAGGCATTACGGTGAGAGGACCAGGTGGGGTAAGAACAGGAAGTACGCCGTTATTTGTAATTGATGGAATTCCATTAGACAATTCAAGTACAGGAGGTGGTGATCCACTTAACTTCTTGAACCCACAAGATATTGAGAGCATGGATGTGTTGAAAGATGCGTCTGCAACTGCTATTTATGGAGCAAGAGGCGCAAATGGTGTCATCATCATCACCACCAAAAAAGGTAAAGCGGGCATATCTACTTTCAATTTTGGATCTAGTGTTGCCGTTTCATCATTGGCCAGAGCCTTACCAGTTTTTGATGCGGCACAATTTAGAACTGAGGTTGCTAGATTAGGTGTTGCGGTTGACGATAAGTTGGGTAATACAGATTGGCAGAAAGAAGTAACCAGAACCGCTTATACACAAAACCATAATTTAACCATGAGTGGTGGTGCAGATAAGTTTACCTATTATGCATCATTTGGTTTACAAAAACAAGAAGGGATCATTCGTCAAAACCAATTAGACCGTTATAACGGAAGATTGAATGCAACTCAAAAATTATGGAATGATAAATTAATTATTGATGCTCAATTAAGCTATAGTAGTACTGTCAATAACCGTCCAAATATCGGCAGCGTTATAGGAGATGCTATTACTAATAATCCTACTTACCCTGCTTTTGATGCAAATGGTAATCCAGCGATTTATCAAAATATCAACAATCCTTTGCTCACATTTAATTTAGAAAAAGACATTACCACCATCAATCGAATGATTGCCAGTATTTCACCATCATTAACGATTGCTAAGGGTTTGGTTTACAAGTTTAATTTGGGTGTTGATAATACAACGTCTACTCGCGATTTTCAATCATTGGCAAATGCTGTTCCACAACGAGATGGCAGATTACAAACGACCAATGGAATCAACCGAAATATCTTGGTTGAAAATTATTTAACCTATAATTTTAAAATTAACGATCATAGTTTTTCTACACTTGCAGGACACTCTTTTCAAGAAGTGTATTTACAAGGCAGAACTTGGAGCATTAACAGATTCCCCATCACACCCGTTGAACCAATTTATAATCCTGGTATTGGACAAGAATTAACTTTGGCCAATAACAGACCAAGTGGTTATGCATTGAAGAATGAATTGCAATCCTTCTTTGGAAGAGTTAATTATTCTTATAAAAATAAATATCTCGCAACAGTTAATTTCCGTGCAGATGGCTCTTCTAAATTTGGTACCAACAATAAGTATGGATTTTTTCCTTCTTTCTCTTTAGGATGGAAAATTTCAGAAGAAGATTTTTTACAGAATGGACCATTTAGTAATTTAAAATTAAGAGCTGGTTGGGGACAAACAGGTAACCAAGAAATCCCATCAAAAATTACCCAAGCTTTATTTACTTCAGTAATTAGTGGAAGTACCAGTTATCCTTTAGATAATACCAATACTTATCCAGCAGGAACAACTTATGCCAGATTGGCCAATCCAGATATTCAGTGGGAAGTGTCAACCCAAACTGATATTGGCTTAGACTTTGGATTGTTCAATAACCGATTGCTTGGCTCAATTGATTACTTCAATAAAATTTCAAATAATATTCTATTAGAAGTGATTCCGGCGGATCCAATTCAACCAGCTACCACTTATTGGACCAATATCAAAGACATGCAAATTTCTAATAAGGGTTTAGAACTTGAATTAGAATACAAGGTAAAAACAGATGGCAAATTCACTTACAGTGTAGGTGGTAATATTACCTCAATTAAGAATTTGGTTACCAATTCACCCTATTCAGTGATTCAATCAGGCTCTGCATCTGGATCGGGCTTAACTTCTGCAACTATCAATGGTTATATCAATGGTCAACCAATTGGCACCTTCTTTTTAAGAGAATGGACTGGTGTGGATGCCAATGGTGTTAGCACTTATAGAGATACTGATAAAGATGGCATTGTTTCAGACAAAGACAGAGTAGCACTTGGTACTGCATTGCCTAATTTGATGTACAACTTCTTTGGAAACTTTGCATATAAAGGTTTCGATGCGGTGATTAATTTGAATGGTGTGTCAGGCAATAAAATTTATGACAATACAGCCAATGCAAACTTCTACAAGAATAAGTTATCAAAAAGTGTAAATACAACACCTGAAGGCATAGCCGTTCCCAATGAATCTATCAATAACTCAGCTCCGGTAAGTTCTAGATATTTAAAAGACGGTTCTTTCTTTAGATTAAACAACCTTGCAATAGGCTATACAATGAACACCAAATCATTGCCTATT
Organism: Sediminibacterium sp.; assembly: GCA_027490265.1. Taxonomy (GTDB): domain Bacteria; phylum Bacteroidota; class Bacteroidia; order Chitinophagales; family Chitinophagaceae; genus Sediminibacterium. The sequence goes on along the minus strand of JAIXYL010000034.1, from coordinate 1,747 downwards.
GGAAAATATATTTCTTCATTAAGATTATCATTAACCGGACAAAATTTATTTGTAGCCACTAAATACGATGGTTACGACCCTGAAGTAAATACCGATAGAACCATCAATGGTATTTCATCATACGGTATTGATTATTTGAGTTATCCAAAAGCCAAGTCTTTCATCATTGGCTTAAATATTACTTTCTAAACTAGACTATAATGAAAAAAGTACATTTATTAAAAATCGCTTGTATTGGATTGGTGATGATGATCACCAGTTGTACCAAGCTTCAGGAACAAGTATTGGATGAGTCGTCTGCTTTAGGACAAACCGAAAAGCAAATTGTAGATGGTATTATTGCACCAGTGTATGCCCCACTACCGACTTTGTTTCAACATACTACTTACTTTGCGTTGCAGGAAATTTCTACCGACGAAGCAATTTTACCTTACAGAGGCGGTACGGATTGGGGTGACAATGGTATTTATTTTTCGTTGCATAAGCATCAAACAACCAGCACTGATCCAAATGTTAGAAACACATGGAATACATTAACGGTTGGTATTTCAAGAGCCATTTCTGCCATCAATTCATTGAAGCCTAGAACAGATGCTGTTGCGCAAACGTATTTAGCTGAAGCAAAAGCCATGTATGCTTATTACAATTTGATTGTACTTGATTTATTCGGTATTGCTTTTGACAAAGACGATTTAAGTTTACCGTCAAAAGTTTTAAGGGGGGATCAAGCGGTAGAATTTATCAAAAACAAATTCTTAGAAGCAGAACCAAGTCTATTAACAAGTGTGGGTCCTGGTAGAATGACCAAAGCTGCTGTTTGGGGTTTATTAGCCAGATTGCACTTAAACGCAGCTGTTTATAGAGACCGTTATGCATCAACCCATAATTTTACGAGTGCAGATATGGATAAAGTGATTGAATACACTAATAAAATCACTGATGCAAGATTGTTCAGTTTTTCAACTGATTATTGGGCAATTTTTAATGATGAAAACAATACCAATAAGGAATTAATTTTTGCCGTAGATCAAAGAGCCAACTTAAATGGCCATAATAGATTGGCTTATTTTTCTTTATCTGGTGATCAGTTTCCTTTGCCACAATTTGTTGGTGCAAATGGTACTGATGGTCCTGGTATTACACCTGATTTTTATAGAACATGGGTTGATGCGTACACCACTGATCCTGCAGTGGCAGACCCACGCTTTTATAAAAAGAATATGAATTTAACCGTTGTTGGAAACGATACTTGTATTAGCGCAGCCAATTTTAAATACGATAGAGGTATTTTAAGAGGTCAGCAATATGGTTTGTTAAGAGTAAATGGTGTGTTTTTGAGATGCGCAAACGGAGATATGAAAGTGGGTAAACTGTTTCATGTAACCAGGAGTAAGCCTAATCTGCCAGTGAACTTTACAGAACAAATTGATTTTACCACTGCTGGTAGTGATTATTTTACAGGTTACCGTGTATTAAAGTATGAATTTTCAAAGGGATCTGTTAGCGGAAGAAACTTTGGCGAAGTAGATTTACCAATCGTGAGATTAGCAGATGTTTTCTTAATGAGAGCTGAAGCTAAATTAAGAAAGAATGATGCTGCTGGTGCCTTGGTTGATGTAAATGCAGTTAGAACTGCGCGTACAGCCAATTTTGTAGGATCAACTTTAAATACTTTAAATCTTAATTTATTATTCAGAGAAAGAGGATTTGAATTGTATTGGGAAATGCATAGAAGAACCGATATGGT
>JAIXYL010000053.1 GCA_027490265.1 Sediminibacterium sp. | reverse complement strand
CCTACCACTAATGTTAAGGAAGTCAACCATCCTAAGGCTTTGGTGCCCCCAAAATCGCTAAAACTAAAAATGATAAATCCGGCAATTAATACCAAAGACGTATAAATGATGCTGATACCGGTATGACGGATGGTAGCTATTAGTGTTGGATTAACTTGATGCTGGTGTGCAGGCAACTCTTGTTTATAATTGATTAAAAAACGAATGGTCACATCAATCACAATACCCAATGCAACGCTGAAAACAAGCACTGTAGAAGGTTTTAAAGCAATCCCAGTCCAACCCATCACACCGGCAGTTACAATTAATGGGATTAAATTGGGAATAAGCGAACTTATTAAAATTCTAAAGGATTTGAATAAATACAGCATACACAATGCAATCAATAAAAAGGCCCAGAAAATACTTTCTTTGAGTCCATTAATAATAAAACTGGACCCTTCCAAAAAACTGATACTGCTTCCTGTAAAACTGACTTTATAAACAGATGAATCAAAGACTTGATTGGCTCTTGTTTCAAAAGAATCAAGTAGTGTAGGCAATTGAGCACTGCCAATGTCTTTCATATTGACGCTGATTCTTGCTTTCTGTTTATTGCTGTCAATAAAATTATTCACTAAACGATTGAAAGCATTGGCACCATTGGGTTTCGTTGAATCTTTTTTTGCTTTTAAATAAGGCCCAATAAATGCTAAATCACTTTCATAAGGTATCGCATAACTTAAACTGTCACCATCATAAAATGCTTGCTTAGCAAACTTCAATCCTTCAACAAATGATAAGGGTCTTGCAGTAGCAGCCGATGAATCTAAATATGCAGAAAACTCTTCAATAGCAGCAATTGGTTTAACGGATCGCAATAAGCCATTTTTCTTTTTAGTATCAACAATAATTTCAAGTGGCATTACACCACCAAAATTTTCTTCAAACCATTTTAAGTCTGTATAAACCTTATCTGCTTTGGGCAAGTCATCTACAATAAACCCTTCACTTTTAATTCTAAAAATTCCTATAACAGACACAATGGTTACAATAGCGGTAACTAAGTAGACCACTTTGGCGTGGTGAAAAGTCCACTTTTCAATTTTAACCAAAATGGCTGCTAAAAATGCATTGTCTAAATATTTGGTATGTTTCAATTTAGGGGCTGGCAAAAAACTTAAAACAGGTGGGATAAAAATTAATGAAATGAAAAATAAGATCATGATATTAATACCTGCAACCGCCCCAAACTCTTTGAGTAATTGGCTTTTGGTTAATGCAAACACAGCAAACCCAATGGCTGCGGCAATATTACAGAACAAGGTTACAATACCCATTCTGCCTACCATGGTCACCAATGCTTGTTCTTTATTACCAGTATCCTTATAAGCAGTATGATATTTATTTAAGAAATAAATACAGTTGGGTATTCCAATCACTACCACCAATGGTGGGATCAAAGCTGTTAACAAGGTAATCTTATACCCTAGGATGACCAAAGTGCCAATACTCCAAACCACCCCCATCCCTACCACTAATAAACTCATAATCGTTGCACTAATGGAGCGAAAGAATATAAATAAAGTAATAGCCGATAAAGCAAGAGAGCCAATTAAAAACCAATTCATTTCATCTTTAATTCTATCCCCAATAACCGTTCTGATATAAGGCAAACCACTGATTTGAACTTTGGTTTTCGTATTGAATTCAAAAACACGTACTTCATTTAAAATGCCATTAATCAGTGTAGTTCTATATTTACTATTAATCGAATCCTTGCTTACTGTAACACCCAATAAAAAAGCATTTTTATCCGGATTATGCAATAAGGTTCTATAAAAAGGTAAGTTGTTGAATTGCCATTTTGCAGAGTCTAACGTGGCTTGATTACTATAAGGTGGATTGAAAATTTTAACAGGCACTAATTGCTGATTCACTTCATCATTAATCAAATTAACAGCATCAGGAACGCTTAACACTTCATTAACACCCGGCACATGATTAAGGCGCTTACTTAGGGCAAATACTTCATTAAAATAATCCTTTTCATAGAATTTTGAAGATTGAATTCCCACTAAAACTGTATTCCCATCAGTACCAAATTGCTTTAAAAATTCTTGATAAGCAATAAATTTGGGATTGTCTGTTGGAAGCGCCCTAGTAAAATCATAGCTCAATTGAACTTTTGAGGCTTGCCAAGCCATAAAAGCTGTGGCCAATAATAAACAGAATAATAAACTAACCCTAAATTTTAAAATGGTTTTCCCTGCCTTATACCACATGCGGTTGAGTTGAATGAGCTGCAAAGAAACAAAAAAACAAGGGAAACGCTTTGCATATTACATAACAAAGTAATACGAGGCGCATTGACAAAGCACCCCTGCAAACAAGCCAGTATACACTTCTTTAAGGCTGTGTTCATTCAAGAGTAAGCGGGCAGTGCAAACCAAGCCAGCGATTAATACAGCAAGACTAATGGCAATCCCATCAGTCTGTTGATAATAAAAAGAAGTCAATACTAAAGCCGCTGCAAATCCACCTACCCCCATGGCATGCATGCTGATCTTATAACTATTGTTGGCCAATAATCCTGCCACTGAACATATAAAAATGCCAGAGTAAAAAAATTTTAACACTGCAGGTTGATCTGGAAAATTTCTACTCAAATAATGCATCCACCAATAGAAAAACATAGTGATGATATAAGGCACAATTCTTTCCTTCTGTGTTCGTAAAAATATACCGTCACTAAATTTCAAACGCCATAATAAAAAAACAGCGAAAGCGGGAAAAAACGCAGTCATCCAAAAAACGCCAAATAGCCTAAGCTTTAGTTGCCAATCGGTTATGCCTGCAAATTCAAAAGCATAAAACTGCATTAAATAAATAAAGAAATAAGTAGGAATAAACAGAGGATGTAAAAGATAGGACAACAATTTTGCAATAACTGTTACTGCTGCCGGTGATTGGAAGGACTCAGCTGCTTTATTATTGTTATTGAGCATATCTTGATTCATGAATATAAATTAAAGTTCTTTGCGAAGTCTTGCCACCGGAACATTCAATTGCTCACGATATTTAGCCACTGTTCTACGAGCAATATTATACCCTTTTTCTTGTAACATATCCGTTAAGACTTCATCACTTAAAGGCCTGTGTTTGTCTTCTGAAGCGATGATATCACTTAAGATTTTCTTGACTTCACGTGTGCTAACTTCCTCTCCACTTTCTGTACTTAAAGACTCACTAAAGAAAAATTTCAAGCGATAGGTTCCAAATTCTGTTTGAACAAATTTACTGTTGGCCACTCGGCTAACAGTTGAAATATCTAATCCGGTTAATTCAGCAATATCTTTTAAGATCATGGGGCGCATGGTCGTTTCATCACCTGTTAGAAAAAATTCTTTTTGATATTTCATGATTGCGCCCATTGTTCCAATCAATGTGTCTTGTCTTTGCTTAATCATATCAATAAACCAACGCGCAGAATCTATTTTCTGTTTTATAAAGAGGACCGCTTCTTTTTGACGTTTGTCTTTTTTGCTCCCCTTCTCATAATCTTTAAGCATGTCTTTGTAGCCCTCACTCACGCGCAAGTCTGGTGCGTTTTTAGCGTTTAGGGTAAGTTCTAATAATCCATTGTTATTGATGACAAAGAAGTCGGGCACAATATAAGTTTCTGCCTTATTCATTTCACCAATATTGCCACCTGGCTTTGGATTGAGCTTAATGATTTGACCTATGACTTCTTTTAATTGTTCATCCGATAGACCCAAACTTTTTTGAATTTTCTCGTAATGCTTTTTAGTAAACTCATCAAAATATTTGGTCAATATTTGCACGGCCAATTCAACACTTTTGCCTTCATCTGTTTTCCGTTTCAATTGCAAAAGCAAACATTCTCTTAAATCACGCGCAGCAATTCCCGCAGGATCAAATTGTTGCACTTGCAAAATGATGGCTTCAATTTCCTTTTCATCAACAATTAAACTTTGTCTAAACGCCAAGTCGTCTGCTATAGAAGTTAATTCTCTGCGCAAATAACCATCGTCATCCAAACTACCTACTACTTGTTCAGCAATTTTATAACTCCGCTCATCCAATTCTAACATCCCCAATTGATTCAATACCAATTCATGAAAACTGGTTTCTACTTTAATAGGAATGACTTTTTGATCATCCATTTCTGGATAATTATCATCCTTAGTTTTATAGTCGGCTATCTCCCCATCGTCGTCTACAACATATTCACTGATGTCAACATTATCGTAATCGTCTGAGCTGCCATCTGGTTCGGCATCATCTTCGCCCAAACTATCAAATTCGTCTTTTAGCTCGTCTGTATATTCATCTTCATGACCTTCTTCACCTTGTTCCAATGCAGGGTTTTCCTCGAGTTCCTCTTTAATACGTTCCTCTAAATTGGCGGTAGGCACTTGCAATAGTTTCATTAACTGTATCTGTTGTGGAGACAGTTTTTGTAATAACTTTTGCTGTAATGACTGACTGAGTGACATTGATTAAATAATTACGCTGTAAATTTACAAAGTTTTAAAGCGAGAAGATGTTTAAAAGGATTTGTTTGTTTGTGAATTTATACCTAATAATGGCGCTTTCAGCAAAAGCGCAATTGAAGTATATGCCCGAACCACCTGAGGTTTCTAAATATTTTAAACAATCATATGCCCCCACAACCATTCAAGAAAAATTAGATAGTTTAAAGCAACGTCCCGTCAAAATTTTGCCACCCGACCATTATGTGAAGGGACTTGGCTTTTTTTGCAAAAAAGAATTACAGCTAGAAAAAGCCACCAAAATTCCATTTAGGTTTAGGTTAGGTAGTATAGACTATACCGATCAATTAGAAGGCAAAAGACCTAAGCACCCTTAGGATAATGATCCAACAATTGTTTAACCGATTCCTGCTCCGCTGGCTTTAAGTCTTTGAGAGAAATAAATTCACGAAAACTACTGGCTTGGTAAATGGACAAGCCCTTATTTTCAAACTTTATCCATTTAATATCCTCCCGCATAATTTTTATCGGTTGAACCATATGATCATGGCACCATTCAATCCCATCTGCATCAATAAGCAAATAAGCTTTAACCTTTTTCCTTATTCCCAAAAGAGACAATACGGCTGCAATAGCAAATAAAATGGCAACGAATAAATCCAATTGGTCACGCGAATGATACCATGAGATGCTTTTTGCAATTGCCAAGAAAGGCCATAGAAACAAAAGCAGTTTGTTGGGCTGGTGAGCTTTAAAGTAAAATATATGCATAAAGTATTAAGCCAGTACCTTTTTAATCACTTCTACCAACTTTAAACCTTTGTCACGAATTTGCGCTTCTGTCCATACCAAACTGATGGCAGTTGATATACAACGACTCATAATGGCATCACTGTCATTAAATTGTGTTGTTTGTAATTTGAGCAAAGCTGCTTCCTGTTCGGCACTAATTCTGCTTAAAGTAGTTGCCTGTTTAAGATGGTCCCACTTGCTGATATAATGCCAATTATTGGCATACCAATAAAAATTACCTGCCAAAATTCCTTGCGCCTTCAATTCCTGCACGACTGCCTGGGTTTGTTCAGCTGTAGGTAAAAACCAACTTAAAAAGCTGCAACTATCAACGCCTCCATCAGGTACACGCCTAAAACTCACTTCAGGAATGGTTTCTAAATAGGCTTTGAGCGCATGATTATTTTTGGTTTGCAATGCCAAAAATGTATTGAGTTTTTTAATTTGTGCTAATCCAACTGCAGCATGCAATTCACTGATTCTAAAATTATACCCAATAAATGGATGGAGGTCAGCCCCTCTGTCTACACCTAAATGATCATGTCCATGATCTGTGTATCCATCAGCTTTTGTATACACAGATTGATCGTTGGTCATTACCACACCCCCTTCAGCACAAGTAATCATTTTAACAAAATCAAAACTGAATGTACCAGCATGGCCAATCGTTCCTAAGGCTTTGCCCTTATAAGTACCGCCAATACTTTGGCAAGCATCTTCTAACAAAATCAACTGATGTTCTGCACAAATGGCTGAAAGTGCGTCTAGATCCGCCATGCTACCACACATATGCACGGGCATCACGCATTTTGTTTTGGAGGTAATGGCATTTTTTACCGCATCAGGACGCAAGGTTAACGTGTCATCTACATCTACCAAAACGGGTATTGCTCCAACACTTAATACTGCTTCAAAACTTGCAACAAAAGTAAATGCAGGCATAATGACTTCATCGCCAACGCCAATACCCAATGCCACCATTGCAGTAGTCAATGCAGCTGTCCCTGAAGACGTCAGTTGTGCATATTGACATCCAAATGTTTCAGTGATGGCTTTTTCAAGTTCCTGAGCCTTCCAAATGCCCTTTCTGGGTCCATCAAAACCATAACGCATTAGAATTCCTGTCTCTAATACATCATTTACTTCTTTTCTTTCCTCATCCCCAAAAAGTTCAAAACCTGGCATATCCTAACATTTTATTGGTTAAATCAGCTTACAAAGCTATAGAATCCATTCCTAAATTTGCACAATGAAACCCATACTCTTTTATTGTTACGACGCCTACTGTGGTTGGTGTTACGGATTTAGCAATGTAATGACGCAAACAGTTGCACAATTCCCTGATTTGCAGATTGAAGTGTTGTCTGGTGGCATGGTATTACCTGCAACGCCTGTACATATTAGCGCAACTGCCGGTTATATTCAATCAGCATACAAAACGGTTGAAGCATATACAGGCGTAACATTTGGACCAGATTATTTGTGGCATATCAACAACCCTGATCAAAGTGATTGGTTCCCCAATTCAGAAAAGCCAGCCATTGCTTTATGTATTTTCAAAGAAATCTATCCAGAAAGACAGGTTGAATTTGCAGCAGATCTTCAGAAAGCCCTCCATTTTGAAGGCAGAGACTTAACCGACAATGCTGCTTATCATCACTTACTGGAAAAATATGCGATTGATGCAGAGACTTTTTATGACAAATTGAACAGCGAAGCTTATAAAGAAAAAGCCAATTACGAATTTGCATTAGTCAAACAACTACAAGTGTCGGGCTATCCTTGTGTTTTATTACAAGAGTCTGAAACCAAATTTCACCTTTTGGCGAGGGGCTATACCTCATTTGAGGATCTAAAAGCAAGATTAGAGAGGGCTTTAGAAACTCTACAATAAACCCCTAATCTCCACAACAATTCCTTTACTTTGCAACTCAATTAATGACTATGGAATATAATAAATTAATATCGGTAACTGGCATGAGCGGTTTATTTGAAATGCTCAGCAGCAAAAACGATGGCGCAATCGTAAGATCTTTAGAAGACAACAGTACAAAATTTGTGAGCAGCAGAATTCATAATTTTTCACACTTGGAAAGTATTGAGGTTTATACCATCCGAGAAAATGTAAACTTGGCTGATATTTTCAAAGCCATGGAAGCAAGTAAAGAATCCTTACCTTCAGAAAAAGACCCTGCTGCTGTAAAAGCTTATTTTCAGAAAGTATATCCTGATATGGATTTTGATCGTGTTTATGCCAGTGATATGAAGAAAATGGTCAAATGGTTTGGTGTATTAAAAGCCAATCAAGTAACCATTGAATTATCTGAAACACCAGAAGAAGAGCAATAAATCGTTCCATTTCATACCTTGTGTTGGCTATTAAACATCTTGTATGAAAAAATGGATTTGCCTTATTGCATTGTTGGGGTTTGTAAATGAGTATGCCAACGCTCAATCTTTTTACGAAGAAACACCCGAAGCTACCAAATGGGTCAACAAACAGTTTAAGAAACTCAGCAAAGAGCAAAAAATCGCTCAACTGATGATTATTAGAGCCCATAGTAATCTGGGTGAAGATCATATATCAAAAGTTACCGAGACCATTCGCAAGTACAATGTGGGTGGTCTTTGTTTTTTTCAAGGCGGCCCAGTCAGACAAGCTGTATTGACTAATAAATATCAAGCCATTGCCAAAACACCACTCATGATCAGCATTGATGCTGAATGGGGACTAGGGATGCGCTTAGACAGTGTAACCAATTTTCCAAGACAATTGATGATGGGCGCAGTTAACAATGCTGCATTAATTTATGAGTTTGGCAAAGTAGTAGGCGAACAATGTAAAAGAATGGGCATCCATGTTAACTATGCGCCAGATATAGACATTAATAATAATCCCATGAACCCGGTCATTAATGACCGAAGTTTTGGTGAAGACAAATATAAGGTAGCCTTATTAGGCACTTCCTATATGCGTGGCATGCAAGATCAAGGCATTATGGCCACAGGCAAACATTTTCCAGGCCATGGAGACGTTGCAGTTGATAGTCATTACGACTTGCCAGTTATTAATAAATCAAGAGCCCAATTAGATGCATTGGAATTGTATCCATTTAAAGCACTAATTGATGCAGGATTAGGCAGCATGATGACGGCCCATCTTTACATTCCATCCATCGACAGCACGCCTAATTTAGCCGCCACCCTTTCTCCAAAAAGCATTACCAAATTATTAAAAGAAGAACTTGGTTTTAAGGGATTAAGTTTTACAGATGCACTTGAAATGAAGGGTATTACAAAATATTTTCCTTCCGGCGAAGCGTCTGTTGCAGCGCTAATTGCAGGCAATGATATGTTGTGCTTACCAGATGATATACCTGGAACTATTACAAAAATTAAAACGGCCATAGATAGTGGCAGACTAAGCTGGGAATCAATTGATGCACGTGTAAAAAAAATACTTTTAGCAAAATTCCATTTGGGATTAAACAAATTAAAACCAATTGACACACTCAATTTGGTCAATGATTTAAATGTACTGACCAATCCCCTTAGAATCAAAATCACTGAACAAGCCATCACCTTACTAAAAAAAGATAACCAGCAAATTTTTCCTTTAAAAAAAGGCCAAAGAATCGCTTACATTGCCATTGGTGCATCAGGAGAAAACGCCATCACGAAGCAGTTGAAAAATAATTTTCAAGCGTCGATATTTATGTTTGGTACAAAAGCAACCATTGGCAAACAACTAATGGATGATACCAACGCCAATATCATTCCAGCAGAAAAAGCGGATAGTAATTCAGCAAATATTTTAATCAATAATATTAAGGCTGGCGGATACGATTTGATTATAGTGGGTATGCATAATTACAGCAGAAGACCTGCCAAAAACTTTGCCATCAGCAATGCCTCAGTATATCTTTTAAAGACTCTGCAATCATACAATACATTAACCTTGTATTTTGGTAATCCTTATGCAATATCGAATACATCCGATGCAGCCAATTTATTGGCATGCTATGAAGATGATGAAATCACGCAAGAAGTGACTTATGATATTTTAATTGGCAGGCAACAACCAAAAGGTGTATTACCAGTAACCGTTTCACCTGGATTAACTTATGGAAATTCAATGGTTTATAATAGTTACTTCCCTAAAGTTCAAGCATGGGAAGTTGGATTAGATGCCAATAAACTCAATAAAATTGACTCTATTGCCAATGACGCAGTAGAAAAAGGCGCCGTGCCCGGATGTGTGGTTTTGGTTGCTAGAAAAGGAAAACTAGCTTATCATAAAGCATTTGGATTTACAGACTTGAGCAAACAGGAGCCGGTTAATACATCAATGATATACGACTTAGCATCTGTTACAAAAGTATCTGCAACAACCGTTGCCATTATGAAATTATTGGATGAGGGCAAGATTGACTTAGAAAAACCCTTGGGTGATTATTTGCCTTGGACAAAAAATACGGATAAAGCAAATCTTAAACTAAAAGACATTTTATTACATCAAGCAGGCTTAAAATCATTCATTACGTTTTATAAAGAGCTGATAGACAGTATCACGCAAAAGCCTTTACCAGCCTATTTTAGAGCACAATCAATGCCAGGATTTACAGTAAGAGTTGCTGAAAAACTCTACTTGCGAAATGATTGGCAAGACAGTATTTATCAAAGAATCATATCCAGTGCTTTAACTGAATCTGGAAAATACATTTATAGTGATAACGACTTTATCTTTTTAGCAAAAGTGGTAGAATCTGTTACTGGAAAAAATATTCATGATTATACCAAAGAAGTGTTTTATCAACGGCTCAATATGACCACTACAGGGTTTACGCCAAGAAGCTATTTCCCAATTAATGCAATGGTGCCAACAGAAGATGAGAAACATTTTCGACAACAAATGATGCGTGGCGATGTACATGATGAAGGTGCTGCATTGTTTGGGGGTATTGCGGGCCATGCTGGACTATTTAGTAATGCTTATGATTTGGCGCAATTATATCAGATGCTCTTAAATGGTGGCACTATGAATGGACAATCCTTTATCAAAAAAGAAACCATTCAACAATTCACTGCTTACAATAGCCCAAATAGCCGACGTGGATTAGGGTTCGACAAGCCAGAAAAAGACAATATGAGTAGAAAAGATCCTTATCCATCAAGGTTTGTTTCACCTAATACCTATGGTCATACCGGTTTTACAGGCACTTGCGTATGGGTTGATCCTGATCAGGAATTGATTTATATCTTCTTATCAAATCGGGTAACACCTACTAGAAACAACACCCTTTTTGGAAAAATGAATGTACGTCCAAACATCCAGGAGGCCATTTATCAAGCAATTTTGAATTAACATCATATTTATCAGTGAATACCGCGGTAAGAATTATCTTCAATGTATAATTATTACTTATGAAACGCAGTATTCATGCCTTATTACTGATTGCAACCAGTAGCATTTTTTTTGTTGCCTGCTCAAGTAATGCACCGAAGGAATCTCAAATGATACCAAAGGATGCCATGTTCGTAGTTAGTTTGGATCCTAATACTTTAAAGGAGAAATTACAAAATGGCGGGATTAGTATTGATACGATTTTGATGAAAGCTTATCAGAAGGATTCTACTAAACCAGAAGATCAACAAAAAATTGCTGACTTAAGAAATACATCAGGTATTAATTGGGAATCTAAAATACACTTTTTCAATTATGCCCAAAAGGAAGACAAAACTGCCAATATCATGAATGTGCTTTTTGGCATAAAAGATTCAGCTGCGTTTAATCAATACTTGACCAAATTAGATTGGGCAGATAAAAAAACGATTAGTAAAGAAAAGGACTTTCAATACTTGCCACTTGGCGACAACAATATCCTTGCCTGGAATGATGAACAAGGATTGATTATGTTCTACGAAGACAAGGTAAAACCTTATTATGACACTGTAAATATGCGTTTTGTAATTCCTGAAAAAAAGAATCAAAGCAAGGCAATTCTATCTGAAATAACCCGACTATTTTCTCAAAAAGAATCTGCCTCTATGGCTTCCGTGAAAGCATTCGGGAAGATGTTTAAAACAAAAGCAGAAGGCTATTTATTTGCCAGTTCAGGTGGCACTTTGGCTACATTAAGTGGCATGCCGTTACAATTGCCCAAATTAGAAGAATTGGTAAGTAATAATTATACTTCAGCAACACTAGCGTTTGAAGAAGGAAAAATCATTGCCAAATCTGTTACATTTACCAATCCACTATTAAGCAGCATTTTAAAAAAATATGCAGGCCCAACTGTTAATACAGATTTAATCAAATCCTTCCCTTCTCAAAATATCAATGCCATTGTTATGGCATCTTTTAATCCAGCCATATTTGGCGGTGTGTTAAAAGAATTAGAAGTTGAAGGCATTGTGAACGAATTCCTCAAAAAATCTGGTGTTAGCGCTACCGAATTATATGGTGCCATTAAAGGCGATATTGCAGTAGTGGTCTCAGATTTAGGCATTAGCATGCCTGAGCCTCAATCTAAAAATGATGAGTTATCATTGGTGTTAAAAAAGCCATTGGGCAAATTAATCATTAATGTACCTGCAGGCAATCCAGCAAATTTTAGAAAATTAATGGATAAGATTGCAGAGCAAGGCTTTATTTCAAAAAAAGGAACAGAATACAAATCGGCTGATTTGTTTGGCCAGATGGGTATTTATATGGTAGCCAATGACCAAGGAATTATCATTGCAAGCGACTCCATTACTTATACCCAATATAAAATGAATACTGCTAAAGCTACCATTAACAATGAAGCTTTACAATACTTTAAAGGCAAATCTACAGTGATGTATTTTGATGTAGCCAATACATTAAACGGATTTACAAAAGATCCATCTGCGGGTTACTATAATTCTTTATTTACTGCAAAAAGTACCATTAAAGATATTATGGGTAGTTCAGAAAATTTTTCTGATAACAGTATCAGCTCTGTTCTGGAAATTAATATGGTAAACAAAGAACAAAATAGTTTGGTAACATTGGTGAGTTTATTGACCAATATTGCAGTTGATACCAGAGCGATTGCAAAAAGAGAAAAAGAATTAGAAGAAAAATTATTGCCTGCCAGTATTCCAACGGTAATAAGAGCCAACTAATGGATTTCGAATTAATGCATATTATACCAGAGATGCTTACAAACAGACCATCTGTAAGCATCTCTGATATTTGGGGAAAAGCCGTACAGTTTAAACAAGGCAGTTTCATCAAAATCACCGCTCCAAGCGGTACCGGTAAAAGCACTTTAATCCATCTATTATACGGGTTAAGAAAAGATTTTCAAGGCAATATTTTATTTAACCAAGTAAATATATCTGCATTAAACTCGTTTGATCTGTCACAATATCGTCGATTACATTGGAGTATTATTTTCCAAGATTTAAGACTTTTTCCAGAATTAACCGCCAAAGAAAATATTGAACTGAAACGTATTCTGCAACCGCCCATTATTTCTGAAGAACGTTTGCTTGATATGGCCGAACAGCTAGGCGTTGTGCCTATTTTAAATCAACAAATAAAGTAT
>JAIXYL010000135.1 GCA_027490265.1 Sediminibacterium sp. | reverse complement strand
TATGGTAAAAACTTGATGGGCTCTTATGCCTCTCAATTAAGTCGCAAACAACGTTGGCAAGTAATTGCTTACATCAAAGCAAAACAACAAGCAAGTAAAGCAAAAGCAGCACCTGCTCCAGCAGCAGATGCTACAGCAGCAACAAAATAAATTTAGCAAATGGTCCTGCTAATAGGATCAATACTAACTGAACTAAAAGAGTAACAATGGCATCTTTAAGAACACAATTTGAAGTTCCCGGAAAAATGAAAACCTGGTCATACGCCTTGATTGGCTTGGGCTTGGCTGCATTACTGTATGGAATGTTCACCAAAGGTTTTAGTTCCGATGAGCACGAACAAGTGCATTTCTGGGGAACACTTATGTACAATACAATCTTCTGGACATTAATTTGTAATGCCAGCATGTTCTTTATTTCCGTTACTACTTTGGCGCAAGCTGGGTTTACACAAACCTTCCGTCGTATTCCTGAAGCGATCTCTACCCTAGTACCTATTTTTGGTGCCATCACATTTGCCGTGTTATTATACATTGTATTTGGTCATAAACACCATATCTACCATTGGTTAGACACTGAAGCGGTGGCTGCTGATCCAATTTTAAGAGGTAAAGCGGGCTTTTTGAATCCTACTTTCTTTGTGATTTGGACCACTTTAACCATTGCATTGTGGAGTTTCTTGGGATGGAGAATTCGTAAATTAAATGATGAAGCTGATGCGGGTCCGATGGATCGCGAAACCAGTGAAAAATTCATTCACAGAGGTACTGTAAGAACTGCTATGTTCACAGTTTGGTTTGGTTTAACTGTTGGATCAACTGTGCCTTGGTTATGGATGATGAGTATTGATGCACACTGGTATTCTACCATGTATAGCTGGTACACTTTTGTAAGTTCTTTTGTAGCAGGGATGTCCTTGATTGCATTATGGGTAATTTACTTAAAGAACAAAGGTTACTTAGAGTTAACCAGCCAAGAGCATTTGCATGATATTGGTAAGTTCATGTTTGCCTTCTCAATTTTCTGGACCTATTTATGGTTCTCTCAGTATATGTTGATTTGGTATGCCAATATTCCTGAGGAAACCGTTTACTTCAAACACAGAACACAAGGCGCTTATAAAGGCATCTTCTTCTTTAATTTGATTGTAAACTTCCTATGTCCTTTGTTGATTCTGATGAAGCGTTCTGCAAAGAGAAATTACACATTGGTAACTTTTATGGCAGTTTTAATCATCTTTGGGCACTGGATTGATTTTTATCAAATGGTAATGGGTTCTTTGATGCAAGAGCATGTGTCTTTGGGTTGGTTAGATTTCGGTATTCTAGCATTCTTTGTTGGGGCAATGATTCTATTTGTTGGAACAGCATTGTCTAAGAAGCCTTTGATTGCTAAATACCATCCATACCTTAAAGAAAGTGTAATTCACCAAGTATAGTGAACACGATCAATTTAAAATTTGTTAGACATTAGATAATATATATACAGCATTATGACAGCTTTATTAATCACCGCGGTATCGTTACTCATTTTTGTAGTGATCTTTCAGATCTCTAAAGCAAGTGAGTATGTGGCAATTTTGAAAGGGGAAGAGCATAGCCGTAAGCAGAACAACAAGATTAATGGTTTTCTGATGGTTGCGTTTTTGATTCTAGGCCTTATAGGGGTTTGGTACTGCAACGAAGTGTTATACGATAAAACCTTATTGCCTCAGGGTTCAGCCAGTGTTGAAGGTGAGCGCGTAGACTCTATGTTATGGTTAACATTAGCCGTAACTGGTTTTGTGTTCATTGGTACACAGATTGTACTTTTTTGGTTTGCGTTTAAGTATCAAGAAAACGATAACCGCAAAGTTTACTTCTTTGCACACAGTAATAAATTAGAAGCCATTTGGACTGTTATCCCAGCCATCGTTTTAACCGTATTGGTGGTGATTGGGTTAAGAAACTGGTTCCTTTTCACTGGCGAACCTCCAAAAGAAGCCATGGTTGTAGAAGTAACTGGTAAGCAATTTGGATGGATCTTCCGTTACCCTGGTAAAGATGGTGCGTTCGGTAAAAAATATTACAAGAATATTGACAACGCCAGCAACTCATTGGGTTTAATCTGGGACGATCAGTTGGCTCATGACGACTTAGTGATGGAACAAACCATGTACCTTGTTAAAGGCCGTCCTGTAAAATTAGTGATTGGTTCTAGAGACGTGATTCACGATGTTGGTTTGTCTCATTTCAGAATGAAGATGGATGCGGTACCTGGTATTCCTACCACAATGTGGTTTACGCCGAAGTACACAACCAAAGAAATGAAAGAAAGAACGGGCAATCCTGATTTTCAATATGAAATCAGTTGCGACCAAATGTGCGGTAATAGCCACTACTCAATGAAAGGGGTGATTGAAGTATTAGACCAAGCTGAGTACGATGCTAAAATGGCCGGTCAATCTCCTTATTACTATTCTGCCTTCCCTGACAAAGATCCAGCGAATGCAAAAAAAGATACGGTAAAATTAGTTGCTAAGCCTGTTGAAGTAGCTTCAAAACTTACCGCCAAATTATAGAACAAACAACAACCAACTGAAAACGTGGTTGTAATAACTAATAAAGAATCAGTGTATGAGTAACGAAGCCGTATTGCACGCACCTGCCGGAGCAGGTTTACATCACGAAGCGCATGGTGATCATCATCATGAGCATCACCATGAGACATTTATTTCTAAGTATGTCTTCAGCATGGACCATAAAATGATTGCCAAACAATTCTTGATTACAGGGATGGTATGGGCAGTTTTGGGTGGTTTAATGAGTGTACTTTTCCGTTTACAATTAGGCTATCCTGAAGCAACATTTCCTTTCTTAGAAGATTTGCTTGGTAAGTGGGCTGAAGGTGGTAAAATTACCCCAGAAGCATATTATGCTTTAGTTACTACACATGGTACCGTATTGGTATTCTTCGTGTTAACCGCAGGTTTAAGTGGTACTTTTGCCAATTTCTTGATTCCATTACAAATTGGTGCAAGAGACATGGCTTCTCCATTTATGAATATGTTGAGCTACTGGTTCTTCTTTGCAGCAAGTATTGTGATGTTGTCTTCAATGTTTGTTGAGTTTGGACCATTCAGTGGTGGTTGGACTGCTTATCCGCCTTTAAGTGCATTGGCTTCAGCTTCTCCAGGTTCTGGAACAGGAATGGATCTTTGGTTGATTGCCATGGCTTTGTTTGTGGTGTCTTCTTTATTAGGTGGTCTTAACTACATTGCAACTGTATTGAATATGCGTACAAAAGGTATGAGCATGACTCGCTTACCTTTAACCATTTGGGCATTGTTCTTTACCGCTGTATTAGGCGTATTGTCTTTCCCAGTATTATTCTCTGGTTTCATCTTGTTAATTTTCGATAGAAACTTTGGTACCAGCTTCTATTTATCTGATATTTTCATCAATGGAGTGGGTGCTTTACCAAATGAAGGTGGTAGTGCCATTCTTTACCAACACTTATTTTGGTTCTTAGGTCACCCAGAGGTATACATCATTTTGTTACCTGCAATGGGTATGGTGTCTGAGATTTTATCTGTGAATTCACGTAAGCCTATTTTCGGTTATATGGCCATGGTTGGATCATTGTTCGCTATTGCTATTTTGGCCTTCTTAGTATGGGCACACCATATGTTCGTAACTGGATTAAATCCATTCTTAGGATCTGTGTTTGTATTGTTGACCCTTTTAATTGCTGTACCATCAGCCATCAAAGTGTTTAACTGGCTAACAACATTGTGGAGAGGAAATATCCGCTTTACACCTGGAATGTTGTTCTCTATCGGCTTTGTAAGCTTGTTTATCTCTGGAGGTTTAACAGGTATCTGGTTAGGTAACTCTGCATTAGACATTCACTTACACGATACTTATTTTGTAATTGCCCACTTCCACATTGTAATGGGTGTTGCAAGTATGTTTGGAATGTTCGCAGGTATCTACCATTGGTTCCCTAAAATGTATGGTCGTTACATGAACAATACCCTTTCTTATTTACATTTCTGGATCACTTTGGGAGGTGCTTACATGATTTTCTGGCCAATGCACTACCAAGGTTTAGCGGGTATGCCTAGAAGATACTACGATTACAGTGTATGGGAAAGCTTCAAGCAGTTTGCTGAGTTGAACCGTTTCATCAGTACTGTAGCGATGATTGTATTTGCTGCGCAGTTGTTGTTCTTATTCAACTTCTTCTACTCAGTATTCAAAGGCAGAAAAGTAACTTCTCAAAATCCTTACAATGCCAATACTTTAGAGTGGACTACACCAATCAATCCTGGTCATGGTAACTGGGTTGGTGAAATTCCTGAAGTACATCGTTGGGCATATGATTACGGTAAAGATGGAAAAGAGTTTATTTCCCAGACTACACCGGTGGGAGCCGACGAAAGCAGTCATTAATCAATATTTGCTGAGTAAACTTTTATTCAGTTGAAATAACGCAATGCTCCCGATAAACGGGAGCATTGTTTTTAAACAAAGCAGTAGGAATGACAAATACCAGTGCACATAAGGTTCAAAGTCAAAGCTTTTCAATAGCAGCTAAGATCAAAGATTATATGCTGTTGATTAAGTTCACTTTGAGTTTTACTGTGGTATTCTCTTGTGTGATTTGTTATTTATTGGCACCCAAAGTAGTTGCTTACGATTGGGCCATGATTCTGATTTTGTTTTTAGCGGGCATGTTGATTACGGGCAGCGCCAATGCCATTAATCAAGCAGTTGAAAAAGATACCGATGCTTTAATGAAGCGCACTGCCAAACGACCAGTTGCCAATGGCAATATGAGTCAGCAAGAAGCTTATACGTTTGCATTCATTGCTGGTGTGGTAGGTGTAGGAATGATGTGGTATTTTTTTAACCTGTCTTCTGCATTGGTTTCTGCATTTAGTTTGTTTTTGTATGCCTTTATTTATACGCCTTTGAAGAAGATTAATTCAATTGCTGTATTAGTAGGGGCATTGCCGGGCGCTTTGCCTTGTTTGATTGGATGGGTAGCAGGCAATGATGATTTCTCATTGGGAGGTTGGGTATTATTTGGTATGCAGTTTTTATGGCAATTCCCCCATTTTTGGGCTATTGCCTGGGTAGCACATGCCGATTATACTAAAGCAGGATTTAAATTGTTACCTGCCGATAAAGGACCAACCAAGTTCACCGCTATTCAAACCATTATGTATTCGGTATTGATGATACCCATTGGTATGGTGCCTTATTTTATTGGATTAACTGGTATCACCAGTTTGTGGATTGTGTTGGTATGCAATTTGCTGATGGTGGTGCAAAGTGCACGCTTATACCAAGCAATGGATGTTAAAGCAGCCAGAAGGGTTATGTTCAGTAGTTATATTTATTTACCAATTGTATTATTGGCCTTACTGGCTGATAAAATTGGATAGACTTAAAAAATTAAAACAATGAGTTCAATAGCCAATGAAGCACCCAAAAGGATTCACCCGCACAAATTTACGTTGTGGGTAGCCATGGGTAGTATCATTATGATGTTTGCTGGATTAACCAGCGCCTATATTGTCAAAAAGAACCAGAGCAGCTGGCTTGAATTTGATTTACCAATCGTGTTTATGTATTCTACTTTGGTAATCATTGCCAGTAGTGTAACCGTGCACCTTGCTGCAAAAGCGTTTAAAGCCAGAGAAATGGGGCGTTACCGTCTATTGATTACGGTGACAGCTATTTTAGGCCTCGTATTCATGGGATTGCAAATACTTGGCTTTATGGACTTAGAAGCCAGAAATATAGCGCTAACAGGCGCCAGAAGCAATTCAGCAGCTTCATTCTTATTAGTGATAACCGGCTTACATATGCTGCACGTATTAGGCGGGGTCATTGCTTTGGTAGTGATGTTTGTAAAAGCATATATCAGTAATGTTAAAAATTACAGTAGCTTATCCATTGAATTAGTGGGTACTTACTGGCATTTTGTAGATATACTTTGGATTTATTTATTCATATTTTATAATTGGATTAGCTAATTACAAAAAAGTTGCGTTTTATGCACCTTTTTTCAACTCTAGCCAATACTTTTGTGTACGAAATTTTACTTTAACATGGCAACAACTGCAACAGCACCTACCACTAAATCTTGGGGTGGAGGTAAGAGTCCCTTTAACGTAGAGTATGGCAAAGTAATGATGTGGTATTTCCTCATGAGTGATGCCTTTACTTTTGGTGCATTCTTGATTTCATATGGCACCATTCGTTTTTCTACTAATGGATGGCCTGACCCCAACGAAGTATTTAAAAGCTTCCCATTTGCACCAGAAGGTATGAATGCACCATTGGTGTTTGTAAGTATCATGACCTTTATTTTGATTATTAGTTCTGTAACCATGGTATTAGCGGTACAGGCAGGACATAATATGGACAAAAAAGGGGTAGTAAAAAATCTGATCTGGACCATTATTGGTGGTATTGCTTTCTTATCTTGTCAAGCATGGGAGTGGAACCATTTACACCATGAAGGTGCTTGGTGGGGCAGCAATCCTTTCTTAAACCATGACGGTACCGCTTCTTCAACCAACTTTACCAATTATTTCTTTACCATTACTGGTTTCCACGGTTTCCACGTATTCTCTGGTGTTATCATCAATGTGATCATGTTAATCATGGCAATGACCAATAAGTTTGAAGAAAGAGGTCATTACTTAATGATTGAAAAAGCAGGCTTGTACTGGCACTTTGTAGACTTAGTTTGGGTATTTGTATTTACCTGTTTTTATTTGATTTAATTCATTAACCAATCGATAATATTATTTTATGTCGCATACAGCAGAGCATCAAGAACATGCAGGTGGAGGTACAAAAGAAATCATCCGTATCACGGTGATCCTAACGGTATTAACCATCGTTGAATTGATTATTGGATTTTGGATGATTGATATTCCATTGTCAAGTGTAGGATTGAGATTGGCTTTAAAAGGTACCATCGTTATTTTGATGATGGCCAAGGCCTTTTACATCGTTGCCTATTTCATGCACTTAAAACATGAAATGAAGAACTTAATTATGACCATTGTAGTGCCATTAGCGCTCTTCATTTGGTTCATTATTGCTTTCTTATATGACGGTAATTCATTTAAGAATTTGCGTAACACTTATGATCCTTACTTTAAAGAGCAAAGCACCATTAAAGTAGAGAAGAAAGCACACGGCGCAGCAGAAAAGCACGATAATTCTAAAGAAGCCAAAAAAGCTAGTCACTAGTTTTTTATCTTCTTGAATAATATTTTTCTCATAAATGAACCATCGCTGCATTGCGATGGTTTTTTATTAATACCGATATGAAAAAGAAAGCGATACTTGGTTTGTTGGTGGCATTAGGGGTTCCAATCACTTGTTATTTGTGGTTGAAATCAGCCAGTGAAACGGCTGTAGTAATGCCAAGACACTATCTTTTAGATACAGTGATCAATAAGGTTGAAAATGGTAAATCCATCACTGACACTGTTTGGCATACAACCAAAAATATTACCCTTCAAAATCAACTTGGTGACAGTGTCAGTTTGCACGATCCACAAGGCAAAATTCTTGTTGTGAATTTATTTTTTACCAGTTGTCGCAGCATTTGTCCAAGATTGACGCGCAATATGGCCACTTTACAACAATCCTTTAAAAAAGGGGGGAATGTTCGTAATAAGATTGATACATCCATTGTGCAATTCATGTCGTTGACTGTGGATCCAGAAAATGATTCTGTTCCTGTCCTTAAAAAATATGCAGATCGCTTTGGTGCCATTCATGATAACTGGTGGTTTTTAACAGGCAATAAAAAGGACATTTATCAATTTGCTTTTGAAGAATTAAAAGTTGATAGATTTAGTGATGAACCAGTCAGTCCAGACTTTGTACATACCAGTTTATTTGTATTAATTGATCGAACTTATAAAGTGAGAGGCTATTATAATGGATTAGACAGCAGCGAAATAAAGGAATTGGCTAGAGATATTGGCTTGCTTATGCTTGAAAAAGATGTCAAGAAAAAAAGTACGGTCTTCAAGCAAATATTAAACTTAGCATGGCTTTGGCTAATCATTATCACTGCAGTGATTTTCTTTGTAGTGTATATGCAAAACAG
>JAIXYL010000159.1 GCA_027490265.1 Sediminibacterium sp. | reverse complement strand
GGAAGCGCTGATCAAATGGCCATTCGTCTACCCCTGTTTGCGCATTTTTGAATTGATTGTACAAGATATTGTCTACATAAAATCGAATCTCTTGTGCGTCCCATTCTACACTGTATACATGGAAAGCAGTTGACAAATCCTTGAAATTCATGCCTTTTGTTTTCTGTGTACCCTTCATGCCATTATAGGCATTGGTATGCACGGTGCCCAATACCGAATCGGGCCAAAAACCCACATTCTCCATGATATCGATTTCACCGCTATGGGGCCATCCGCCGTATTTCCAATCGGTTGGCAACATCCAGATGGCTGGCCACATGCCACGTCCTGTGGGCAGTTTGGCGCGCACATCTATTCGGCCATACTTCCAATCGCCTTTGTTTTTGGTGACCAATCGGGCACTGGAATATTGGGCGTCTGCAATGGGTTCCTTATGCGCTTCTACTACCAAGTACCCATTTTCTACGCGGGCATTCTTGGTATTATTGGCGGTATAATATTGTAATTCGTTGTTGCCCCAGCCGCAATTTTGTGGGCAGCCTCGGCCTAAATCGTAGCCCCATTTGGTGCTATCGGGTAATCCTTTGCCATTGAACTCATCGGCCCATACTAATTTTTTAAATGGCTGCGATTGAGCATTGGCAGTAATAAGCACCAGCAGGATCAAAAGATACCCGCCGATGCTTGTGCTTGCTTGCTTCATAACTTTTTTACTATTGATAAACCCTAATATAATCGATTTCCATGGCTGCACTGCTAAAGCCGCTTTCTACTGGCCCGCCAAATGTGCCGCCCATGGCTAGGTTCATGATTAAGAAGAAATTTTGATTAAATGGTAAACTAGCGCTGTTGGCCACGGTATGATATACATTGCCATCTACTAAAAACTTAATAGACGTGGCTGTCCATTCCATGGTGTAGATATGAAACTCTGTGGTTGCATTGGATATATCGCGTGTGCCGCCATCGGCATTGCCACCAAACCTGGCCGGATGGTGTACGGTGCCATGTATGCGATTCAGTTGTGATCCCTTGTGCTCCATAATATCTATTTCGCCACAAGCGGGCCAACTAACAGTGGAAATATTACTTCCCAACATCCAAAGCGCTGGCCAAGTGCCAATGCCCGCGGGCAATTTGGCTTTCACTTCTACCTTGCCATATTTAAAGCTGAACTTATTTTGCGTCAACAATCTGGCACTGGTGAATGCACTGCCACTGAATGCTTCGCGGATGGCCCTGATTTTTAACGTGCCATTCGACATAAAGGCATTGTCTAATCGATTGGTATAATGTTGCAATTCATTATTGCCCCAACCATTCGATCCTGTGCCGATATCGTATCCCCATTTGGAGGGATCAGGCGCGCCGTTTCCATCAAACTCATCCGAAAATATCAGCGACTGCGACACTGCTACCGTAATCTGTGTGCGCTGCGATGCCGTTTGTCCGGTGCTGCTCTTGGCAATAACGTTCACCGAATAAGTGCCCGATGCGGGATACTTATAAGTGACAATCCCCGAAGGAACTGTTTGAAATACGCCATTACCAAAATCATAATCGTAGGTACTCGCATTGGTAGCACTGGCCGTAAATGTAACATTGCCACTGTTATCAGTGCTCACCACTGCATTGAGGGTAAGATTGGTGGGGGTTACTGCCGTAGGCTCAGATGCTTTCTTGCCGCAACTAAGCAACAAAAAAGCACTGAATCCTAGCAGGCTTAATAAGTTCTTCATGCCTTATTTCACTTTTAGTTTTTGGTACCATGAGTTACCGTCGATGCCAATATTTCTTAAGCTTAATTCTGTTGCAGAGATCGCCAGGATTTCATAACTGGTGCCGCCTGTGCCAAAATTAATGATGCCATTGCCTGGTACGGTGAAAGCAATTCTGGTTGAATTGGCTGCTGTAGACCCTGTATTAGCATTCATGAAACTGAGTCTTCTTGGTGCCGCAACGCTCATAGCAAAACAAGCATCTCCACCTCCAAAGCCGTAGAACGTACTGGCGGCGCCAATAGCAAAAGATTGTCCTTTGTTGTCAATGGTCATGGTGATATTGTTGTTGGCATCTTTGCTGAAACTGATTTCATCATCGTATGCGCAGGCTTCTCTTGTATTTGGTGGTGCTGCATACCAGATTGGTGAGAACTCATTGGCTGGTCCTACACCAAAATGCCCTACCGCATTTTTATCGGTTACCCAAGTTTTAGAAGAGCCGCCTGTTAATGCTGCTACAATATTGGCCGGAATTTCAAACGCTACAAATACCGTGATTTTTTTAGTGATGGTACTGATGGTTCCACCTGTGCCTACTGCATTCACGATGATGGTGTATTCATTAACGCCTGGTGTCGTGTAACGATAATTGATTTTACCATCTGGCACTACCTGTGTTTTTCCATCTCCAAAATCTACATTAAAGGTTAATGCATTGGTAGCTGTTGCGGTGATGGCTACATTACCAGTTCCATTTCCGTTGGGATTGCTGGCATCTGCGCCTGCAATCACCGTATTTAAGGCTAAGCCTGTTGGTGTTTTAATGGCACCAAAACTATAGTCTGTTTTTTTACAGCCTGACACAATCAGCACTGCAGCAATAAAAAACGCAGACAGGGTGGTTATATTTTTAAACATAAAGCTCGTTTTATTCAATTAAAAAAGATTGATATCATCAAAATAGAAGGTGAAGTTGCTGGTACCATCGCCCACGGTTCCCAATTCAAAGATCAATACAATCTTGTGGTAACTGTTGGCTGTGTTAATGGCACTGTAATCAAAGGTTAATTCTTCCCAACCATTGGCTACTGTTGTGGTCACTTCTCTTTCAAAGTTGAGGGCACCATTGTCTTTGTTCTCTACTTTCAACAATACTTTCGCACCAGCTCTTGGTGAATACACTTTCATTTTAAAAGTCTTCTTGCTGAAGTTGATTGGTCCACCTAACTCAATGAATGAACCACCCCATGGTTGACCTGCACTCTTAATCATTCTACCAACTTTATTGCTGGTATTGATGCCGGTTTTATGTGGGTTGTCTATCACTGTTGCACCACCACCATCAAAATTGGTGAATGTATAAGTGAGTGCACTGTTTTCAAAAGTTAATGGAATGCCTACTGAAGCCACCACATTGGTGCTTAAATATTGCACATCGTCCCAATAGAATATTTTTCCATTGCCCGCTGTTCCAAAATCAAAGAAGATGGATGCTTTATCATATCTGTATGAAGCATTCATGGCTGCAGTACCTGCGGCTGGATTGGCAAAATCAAAAATCAAGGTTTCCCAAGTATTGGCAGCTGTTGTGGTTGCTTCTGTTTCAACCGATCTGGCTGAGTTTGCTGCGTCTTCAATTTTCAAACGAATCTTGATGCCCGCTGCTGGTGAATACACACGCACACTCATTTGTGAAGTAGTGGTATTAATAGGCAATGCACGTGCAAAGCCACTTGGTGTACCAATAGTGGTACCAGCCCATGTTTCAGCACCATTCGGCTTAGTGGTCTTCATCACTTTATTAGCCGCATTGGTTGGATCATTCACCAATTCTGAAAAATTATTACCAAAATCAGTCACTGTGTAATTAGTACCAACTACATCAAAATTAACTGGCCAGTCTATTTGATTGGTTGGCATGGTTGCTGCCAAACGAATATCGTCGAACAAGAACGTAAAGTTTGGTGAACCATCACCTACTGTACCTAATTCAAAAATCAATACGATATTGTTGTAAGTATTGGCTGTGTTGATGGTACTGAAATCAAATCCAATTTCTTCCCATGCATTGGCCACTGTGGTAGTGCGCTCTCTTTCAAAACTGATGGCACCATTGGCCGCATTTTCTACTTTCAATAAAACCTTTGCACCCACTCTTGGTGAATACACTTTCATTCTAAATACTTTGTTGGTGCTGAAGTCAATAGGTGCACTCAATGGCATCACCGATCCACCCCATGGTTGACCCGCGCCCTTGATCATTCTGCCAACTTTATTGCTGGTATTGATACCCGTTTTAAAAGGGTTATCAATCACACTTGAATTACCACCATCGAAATTGCTGAATGCATAATTAATGGTAGACGATTCAAAAGTTACTGGCAATAAATTTGGATCAACAATGGTCATGGTTTTGGTGGTCTCTGTTTTTGCAGCACCACCACTTAAAGCCACTACTTTTACTGTAAATGCACCTGTTCTAGTGTACACTTTACTCACCGTTTGTCCTTCGTTAAAATTGGTTGGTACTTCGTTTGGTACATCGCCCCAATAAACTTGGAAGAAGGTTTCGTAAGTAGCTTTTGCAGTAACATTCACTTTAAAGTTATTGCTTGGATCAACCATTGCAGTCACTTCTAAATTTTCTGGTGCTCTGAATGTTACCGTTAATTGTTGCGTTCTTTCAGTGGTTTTGCCTGAAACGTTGTAGGCAACCAACTTTACATTGTACACCCCTTCTTTGTAAATATGTGTGGTGCTTTTGCCTGCTGCAACTTTTGCAGGCGCGGTAGTGGCGTCTCCATAATATACATCATAAGACACCGCTCCTTCGCCTTGGGGGGTAATGGTTACCAAACCTGTATTGTCTTGTGTAATGGTGAACAGTGCGCTCAACTTATCGGGAACGCTGGCTGTTTCTACAAAAGAAGTATCTGTAAACTCTTTTTTGCTACATCCGGTGAAAAGCAATCCCACCAGTACTGCGCTGAATAAAAATTTGATTGATTTCATATCATTTTTTTTGTGGGTTGATTAATAGCCGCTGTTTTGTGGTAAGCCTGAGATTTCCACTTCCTGCTGTGGTATTGGAAATACTTCGTGCTTGCCCACTCTAAAGCCAGTGATTCTAGTAGCAGCTTGGCCGGTTCTCACTAAATCAAAAAAGCGATCACCTTCCATAGCCAACTCTAATCTGCGCTCATTCCAAATAGCATCTCTTAATGCAGTACCCGCTCCAGAAAAATTATTGCTGGTATTACCAAATGCACGCTCTCTAACTCTATTCAAATAAGTCAATGCTTTTGCATCGTTTGGTGCAGCAGAACGATTGAATGCTTCAGCTGCCATCAACAATACATCTGCATAACGAATGATGCGGAAGTTATTGGTATAGTTCAATTCTATTTGACCAGAAGTTTCACCCTTGCGTGGCAAATACTTTTGATTGTATAAGCCTGTGTTTTTATAAGGTGCTACTTGATACGTGATGTTAAAACTTGGATTGGCATTTTTATATGCTTCAATATCTAAGATGGTTACATCCTTTCTTTGATCACCTGCAGTATAGGCTGCTGCTAAATTAGTAGTAGGCAAATTGGTGCTCCATCCTGCTGCGTATGGCATGGCTGCAGTACCGTTTAATCCCCTTACACCACACTGTTGTACCGCATAGTTACCTTGGCCTCTGGTTGCACCACCCCAATTGTAATAAGGTGAATTGTTGCTGTACTGAATTTCAAATACAGACTCAGGACCATTTTCACCAGACGCTAAAAACATTGAACCATAATTAGACACCAATGAAAATGCATTGGCAGTAATCACAGCTTCTAATGTTGTAGCAGCTTCTGTAAATTTATTTTGATACAAATACACTTTACCCAATAATGCTTGTGCAGCATATTTGGTAATTCTGCCTTTCTGTACTTGCACTGCTGGCAATGCAGCAATAGCAGTGGTTAAGTCTGTTTCAATTTGCTTATACACATCGGCTTTAGGTGCGCGCTTCAAAGACTTTGAATCGGTTAATCCCAAACGTCTGTCTACAAACAAAGGCACATCACCAAAAAATTTCACCAATGTAAAATAGTAGTAAGCGCGTAAGAAATGAATCTCACCATACAAAGCTTCCTTACCTGCAAAATTCACCGTTGCACCTGCAAGGTTGGTGGTTTTATACTGTGTCATATAATTGGCACGATTCACTCCTTCATAAGCACTGATCCACAACTCTTGTAATGTGCTGTTGATTGGCGTATGTGTGTAATCATCTATTTGTTGCAAGCTGAGTACATCGGATGCATTTTCACCACCTGCTACTGCATTGTCTGATGCAATTTCACCTACAACTACCGCTTGATTCAACCACTGCAATGGGGTGTACACACTCACGGCCATGGTTCTGTAATCCGACTCAGAACGGAGGTATTCTTTTTCTGTGATGATAAAATCTTCTTTTGGATCGTAGTCTACCCACTTTTTGCAGGAGACGCTAAGCATAGACACCATGGCCAAGCTTAGGATTGTATAATTGAACTTTTTCATTGTTGTTGTTAGTTTACGTTAGAGTTTAATGTCTAAACCTACAGAGAAGGTTCTTGCTTGTGGATATGCACCACGATCAATGCCTGTATCTAAAATACCACCAGCAATCTCAGGATCAAATCCTGTATACTTGGTGAAAGTGAAGGCATTTCTTACTTGCACATACACGCGTAATTTGCTGAACGCTTTCTTAATAGTAGATGAGGTAAATGTGTAACCCAATTGGATGTTCTTGATCTTCACAAAAGAACCATCTTCTACGTAACGATCAC
Source organism: Sediminibacterium sp. (assembly GCA_027490265.1). GTDB lineage: Bacteria > Bacteroidota > Bacteroidia > Chitinophagales > Chitinophagaceae > Sediminibacterium. Next base: position 11,582 of record JAIXYL010000159.1, on the reverse strand, counting down.
TTACACGGATATTGCTGTTGGCATCGGTAAATGAATAACGCGGATATCTTGGATCATTGGTAGACCCTTCTCCTGTCCAACGTGCCAATACTTCTCTTGATTTGTTAGAATAGTTGGCATTACGCTCATAGGCTTTGTAAATATCATTGCCGATAGACGCATAAGTAAACATGTTGAAATCGAAATTCTTATAGTCTAAGTTTAAATTCCAACCCATGGTAAATGTTGGGAATGGATCACCAATCTTGGTGCGGTCGTCAGCATTAATGATGCCGTCTCCGTTAATGTCTGCAAATTGAATATCACCTGGCACTGCACCTGCTTGTGTTGGAGCCTTAGCAATATCTGCTGCATTTTGAAATAAGCCCACAGTTTTATAGCCAAAGAAATAACCCGGTGTGGCACCTTTTTCAAAAACAGTTACGTTTTGACTTTGTCCATTGAAATAGAAACCACCTAAAATTTTAGCGGTACCATCATCATTGGTAGCCGTTACTTCATTCTTAGCAGTGGTAAATGTTAAAGTAGAAGAAAACTTCAAATTCTTTCCAAAAATATCACTGTAAGTTAAACTCAAATCTAAACCACGTGTGCTGGTAGAACCAATATTAGCAGTTGGAATAGGCACTGTACCTAAGTACATGGAAGCCGATGGCGTGAACAACAAACCATCTACATTCTTTTGAAAATAGTCTACACTTAAATTTAATTTTTTAGATAAAAATGCCGCATCAAATCCAAAGTTGGCTTGCAATTGTTTTTCCCAACGCAATGCATTGTTTGCTGCTGATGCTACGGTAGAACCAGGATAAAATACATCGCCAAAATTGTAGCCATTGCTATTAGCTGTTGGACCATAGCTAGGACCACCTGTTACAATAGATACAAATTGTGGGTTAACATTTTCATTACCGATTGAACCATAACTACCGCGGATCTTTAAGTAGTCTACAATTTTAGATTTGAAGAAAGATTCGTTGCTCACGACCCATCCTGCAGAACCTGATAAGAAATTCGCAAATCTGTTCTCTGATCCAAATGCATATGAACCGTCTCTTCTGATGGTTAACGATCCCAAGTATTTATCTTGATAATCGTAGTTTACTCGACCAAAATAAGAGAGGTTTCTTCTAAAGTATTGATAGTAGTATCCAGTGATGGCATTGCTATTGGTAGCATTGTTGTTACCTGTAGCTGCTGTAAAGTCTGCAAAATCCCATGAGTTAAATGGTACATCTTGTCTGCTGGCACCTGCTGCATTACCTGAAGTTTTGGCAACGGCCATACCCACTACAGTTTCAAATTCGTGATCATTTTTAATCTTGAAATTATAGTTAGCGTAGGTTTCCCAAGTCCAGTTAAAGTTGCTGGTTTTTTCATGCGACACACTATTGAATCTGCCCGCTACTGTTGAGCCATCGGCATTCATAGAGTTGTCTACGTTTTGAGGACCGTAAAACACCAATGGATTAAAGCCTTTTGCATTGCCATCGTATTTGGTATAACCAAAACGAGTAGTCAACTTAAGGTCTTTCATCACATCGTATTGCAATTCGAACTTACCGTAAATTTTAGAACCTGTGTTTTTGTTGTAGGTATTTTCTAATTTGGTAAGTGGATTATAAATCTCCGATAACAATAAGGTACTAAAGCCATATCGGCCCACTGTATTTGGTACTGTATTTAGTACAGGTACGGTTGGGTCAAAATTGATGGCACTACCAATAATAGAGTTGAATGAGTTTTCTTGCACACCTCTACCAGATAATGTTACCGCAGTGGTGTTGATCAACAATTTCACTTTAGAACTTAAATCGAAGTTTAAGTTGGCTGTAAAGTTACCGCGGGTAAATCGGCTCTTGCCATCTCCACCTACGATACCGCCTTGATCCACATAACCCCCACTTAAGAAATACGTCATTTTATCACTACCGCCTCTTGCTGCAACAGAATGGGTTTGAAAAGAGGCATTCTTAAATACTTCGTTCTGCCAGTTGGTACCTACCCCCACTTTGCTGAGGTCAGAAAAAATAACTGGACCACCTGCTACTGTGCTGCCCTCATTAATCATGGCCGCATATTCTGAAGCATTTAATACGCCAATGGTATTGATCACACTTTGTACGCCATAGTTGCCGTTCACGGTGATATCGGTTTTTTGATTTTTGCGACCAGATTTGGTGGTCACCACAATTACCCCGTTACCCCCTTTTACCCCATAAATTGCTGTAGCAGCCGCATCTTTTAATACGTTGATGGATTCAATATCCGCCGCGTTGATTGAGTTAAAGTCGGTTAAGGTTTGTGGCACCCCGTCTATAATAACCATTGGATCGGTACCTGAAAAAGAAGGAATCCCTCTCACCAACACCGTTGGCTTTGAACCTGGTGTACCACTTTGAATCACGTTAACCCCTGATGCCCTTCCTTGAAGTGCTTCTTCAGTTCTAACGGGCTTCAATTTTTCGATGTCCTCGCTTTTTACGGTTGAAATAGCGCCAGATACTTTGGTGATTTTTCTGGTACCATACCCAATCACGATTACATCATTTAAGGCATTGGCAGTGCTGAGTTCCATGCCAACCGCCAAATTAATGGGGGCATTGATGGTATTTTTTACCGACTCAAACCCCTCAAATGACACAACCAATACAGCCCCCTTGGCTACATTAATGGTGAACTGACCTTGGGCATTGGTCTGGGTAGCCAACTTGGTACCCTGTACAACCACGGATGCTCCGGCCAGAGCCTCCCCTGTGCTTTTATTGGTTACTTTACCGCTAACAGCTATTTGCTGCGCCAGTACCTGCTGTAGAAAACCACCCATCGTTAGTAGGAGGCATAGCAGTAGACTTCTTAATCTCATAATGCAAGCTTTTTGGTGAATAAATGCAGTCGTTTTAACAACATAAAAGTATTTATGTCCACTACAACGAACCAATTATTGACCCCTACATTACTACATCATGAGTTGTAAATGCTTGATTTTAAAGAAAATGGGGTACATCAAAACTACATCAGCCTTTTTTTGTTATATTCATCATACCAATATCTGCCCGATTGCTTAAAAAATTGATCATACTTTGTTTGGTTCCCCTTGCACTCAAGGCACAGAATACCATCGGCTTGCCCGAAATTGTGAACTATGCCAAAAACCAATACAATGCAGGGGCCCAAAACTGGGACATCCGACAAGACCAACAAGGCATTATTTATTTAGCCAATAACGAGGGGCTGCTCAGTTTTGACGGCAAGTCATGGCAATTATACCCCTTACCCAATAAAACCATTGTTCGCTCGGTCTTTATTGGAGCGGATGGTAAAATTTATGTGGGTGGCCAGGACGAATTGGGCTTTTTCGAGCCAAATGCCATGGGTAAACTGGTCTTTACCTCTTTAGTGAAGCAAATTCCCGAACAGGATCGAAATTTTGGAGACGTTTGGGACATTGTGGTCCATAAAAAAGGCGTCTATTTTAGAACTGCCAACAAAATATTCCGGTTTTTAGCTGGCAAAACCACGGTTTTTAAAGCCCCAGTTGAATTTGCGCATATTGAATTGGTGAACGACCGAGTCTTGGTCCACGATTTTTTAGCAGGCTTATTAGTGGTCAATAAAAATGAATTATTGCCTTTATTACCCCCTTCAATTACTGGTGGGGTTCAAATACCCAAAGGCGATGCCGTAACCGCCATGATTGGCCTAGGCGAAAACAATGTATTGATTACGACCCTGAAAAATGGGCTTTTTTTGCTCAAACAAAACCTGCTCAGCAAAATAACATCGGCCAACAATGCCTTATTTGCCAATGAACGCATTTATTCGGCTACCAAGGTCAATAATGAGTGGATTGCCTTGGCTACCACCAATGGCGGTGTGTACATTATAGACCACGAAGGCAATATCATCCAACATTTTTCTAGAACCGAGGGCTTACAGAACAACAATATCCTCAGCATTTTTTTAGATCGCGAAAAAAATCTCTGGCTGGGATTGAACAATGGGATTGACTTTATTGCCAGTAACAGCGCCATCAAAAATATTTCGCCCCAACTAAATGAAGAATCAGGTTACACGGCCATGGTGCATAACAACCAACTCTATCTGGGTACCTCCAATGGTTTGTTTGTGGCTCCCCTTCAACCTACCCAAGACCTCAGCTTTAGCAAGGGTAATTTTTTGTTGGTCAATAATACCCGTGGGCAAAACTGGGGCTTGCAACGCATCAATGGGCAGTTGTTATTAGGCCATCACGAAGGGGCTTTTGAAATAACAAATGGAATGGCGGTTCCTTTGTCTAATTATGCTGGCTTTTGGAATTTTGCCCCTTATCGCGGGGGGATCATAGCTGGTAATTACAAAGGCTTGCTCTTAATCAATGGCGCCACTCAAACCCCCATTCCTAATTTTTCTGAATCGTCTCGCTTTATAGCAGTGGATGATAAATGGAATACTTGGGTGTCGCATCCTTACCATGGCGTGTTTAGAATTGACAGCAATCAACAGGTATGGCGTTATGGAAAAGCACAGGGCCTCCCTTCAGATTTAAACAACCATGTTTACATGGTTAAGAACAAATTGGCTGTAGCCACCGATAAAGGGGTGTATCAATACAATTCCGAACGCCAAATATTTGAGCCGAATGGATTTTTTACCAGTTTATTGGGTACCAAAAGCATTCGCTATTTAAAAGAAGATAAAGAGGGGAATATTTGGTTCATCCATGAAAAAAATATTGGGGTGATTGATTTAACCACTGATCAACCTCAAATCATTGACATACCCGAATTAAAAAATAAAATGCTCAGTGGTTTCGAAATGATTTATGCATTAGACGAGCACAATATTTTTTTAGGAGGCGAACGCGGGTTTTACCATATCAATTACCGCAAGTACAAACAAAATACCCCCGCATTAAATGTACAAGTGCGTGCATTAAAAATTGGCAACAACTTAGACAGCTTAGTATTTGGCGGCTATTTTAATCAACTCAACCAACCTGCTGTTCAATTAAGCAATCGCATTCCAGAAATTGACTACGCGTTTAATAGCGTACATATTGATTTTGCTGCCATGCAGCATGGTAATTTGAATCACCTTGAATACAGTTTTAAATTATCGGGCTTTGATGGTGAATGGTCTAGTTGGACCAATAGAACCAATAAGGAATATACCAATCTGTCTCCGGGCAAATATGTTTTTGAAGTAAAAGCCAGAAACAATTTAGGTACCGAATCGGCCATTGCCAGTTACAGTTTTGTGATTCTGGCTCCTTGGTACAAATCCATTTGGGCTTGGGTCATTTATTTTGTGGTTGGTATAGCTAGCATTATTGGATTGTATTTCTGGCAGAAGAAAAAATTTATACAACAACAAAAACGTTTTAAAGAAGAGCAAGAAAAATTGGTTTACATACATGAATTAGAGCGCAGCAAAACAGATGGAGAACTGGCTGCATTGCGCAATGAAAAATTAGAAGCCGATTTAAATTTTAAAAATACTGAGCTGGCTTCTTCTGCCATGCACTTGGTAAAAAAAGGTGAGCTGCTGACCAAAATAAAAACTGAGTTAAGCCAGATCACAAAAAAAATTGACAATGAATATGCCATTACCGAGTTAAAGAAAATGATCAAGACCCTTGGTGAAGACGAACACTTAGATGAAGAATGGGCTTTCTTTACCAAACATTTTGATAAGGTGCACAGCAATTTTATTGTATCACTCAAAGCCATTCATCCAAATATCAGCAACAACGAAATCAAACTCTGTGCTTACCTGCGCATGAATTTAACCACCAAAGAAATTGCGCAACTGATGAATATTTCTGTAAGAGGGGTTGAGATAAGCCGATACAGACTGAGAAAAAAATTAAACCTAGCCACAGAAGTGAATCTCTTCAATTACCTCATTGCCATTGGTGATGATGCTAATGAACAATAGGGTATCTTTGAGTAAATCATTGCATTTATGAAAACACAGAATTATCAAAATCACCGTCAATTGGTTTTTGGATGGCATGGGCTTACATTTTTTACCATTCTAGCAGTATTGATTGGTTCTTTTATCAATTTGAATCATGCTGAACCTTCTAATCAATACTCCGCTTCATTGATTTGTGTGATAGCAGTGATCTGTTGTTTTTTCTTTGCCTTCATTCGCATTTTTGCTTTAAAAGCCCAAGACAGAGCCATTAGAGCCGAAGAGAATTTGCGCCATTTTGTATTAACTGGTCAATTGTTACCCGCTAATTTAACAATTGCACAAATTGTTGCTTTAAGATTTGCATCAGATGCAGAGTTTCCTGCATTGGCTGCTAAAGCTTCAGCAGACAACCTATCTGGCAAAGCCATCAAACAAGCCATTCAAGAATGGCGCGCAGATTGGTACCGCGTATAGCAGACCTGAAAGTAATAGGTTAATCAATTAAATGCGTGAGCGTTCCGTAGTCTGTAGTAAAGGCAATAATATTATTGTACTGCTTAAATTCGGATGGATCATGCATGGTGGTAATGGCCACCGCTCTCATGCCTGCATTGGCTGCGGCTTCAATGCCTTTTGGTGCGTCTTCAAAAACAATACAGTCTTTTGGATCTACCCCTAATGCCGCAGCACCTTTTAAAAAAACTGCTGGGTCTGGTTTGCTCACTGGCACATCAAAAGCGCTGATAACTGTAGAAAAATAATGTCGGATGGCTAATCCATCCAACACAAAATCAATATTAAATGGAATAGCTGCTGAGCCAATCCCCATTTGAATGCCAGCCGCTTTTGCTTTTTCTAAAAATGAGATTAATCCAGTTAACGGCTCCATGACTGGTTGATAAATGGCTTGGTACTGGCGCTCTTTGGCCATTTCTATTTGGCTGACTTGTTCTGGTGTAAATGCGCCTTTTCCAAACACGCGATCTAATAACTCTGAATTCTTCCCATACATTTCTGCAGACACTTGTTCAAAACTCAGTTTGGCGCCGAGTTCGTTCACCAATACATGGTACCATACTTTTTTATGATAGGCCATATCATCTACAATAGTACCGTTCAAATCGAATAAGAATGCTTTAGCCGCAGTGGACATACAAATAATTTGAACAAATGTAAAACAGCTGGATTACTTGTAACGCAATAAAACTTTAAATACCAGTTTTAAATACAACATCACTGAATGCTTATTAACCTGAAACCTCAAAGCATCTTTGGCAATAATAAAGGCTTCTTCTACATCATGATTGGCATGGTATTGCCGATGCGCCAAATTAGCAAAGTAAAATGCGAAATTTTTTCTTGACGCTTTTTCAGATGCAGCTCTTAAATGTTCTGGCAACTGTGCCATATTATACAACATCGTTTTTTCGATGTCTAAGAAATTCTTTCGATTCTTAAATGATACAGCAGTAATATTTTGATCGTGGTTGCGGTACTTGGCCAACACTTCTGGATGGTAAGCTACTGGATATTTTGCAGCAATCCGATTCCACATCAACCAATCTTCTGAACAATTGACCAGATAAAATGACCCAATGGCTTCATAGGTACTGCGTTTCACCACTTTAGCGGGTGGTTCTAAATACTGCCGAATGGCAATGCGTTGGTGCCAGTTTTTTAAAATGCCACGTTCATCACCTATCGGCTCGTTGGCCCAAACGGTTTGACCGGCATCATTAACCACACGCCAATCTGTACATGCTGCGCCTGCTTCAGGAAAATCTATAAACAGTTGGGTAATGGCTTCATAAAAACCGGGTTCAACATAATCGTCGCCATGTAAAATATGGATGTATTCGCCCACTGCCCTGTTAATACAGGTTTCAAAATTTCTTACATTGCCTACATTAAATGGTTGTCTGTAATAAGTGACCCTACCTTGTCCAACTCTTTCAACAATGGCTGCTACATCGCCTTCATTGCTTACATCGTCTACTACTTCAATTTGCATACGATCTGGACCTAAGTCTTGGCACAATACCGACCTAAGGGTTTGCTCTAAATAAGCCAACCCATTGTAAACAGGAATCATGACCGACCATTGTAGTCGTTTTGTACCAGAGGGGAGTGGTAGAATAACAGGTGGCGATGATGGTATGCGCTCAAATACAGAATCTGGCATTCAACACTTAATTGGACATCTAAATATAAACCCGAATCATTGAACATCACTATAAAATAAGCTTAAAGAATATCCCTAGTAATAGGGGTTCTATTTTTTCTTTCACCAGTTGTTCGATAATTTTAAGCCATTCACCATTTGAGTGCATCATGAAAAAATACAGTTTGGTTCTTTTTTGTTGGTTGGGTTGTTTGGTTGTGAATGCATTGAGTGCTCAATCAAACACTGCCCCATCAACACTCATCAAAAATATATGGTTGCTTGATGGTACGGGTAAACCAGCCTATCAAAGTGCTGTTAGAATTCGTGGGAATCAAATCATTGCGATTGGTGCACTTGAGGTATTAACTGGTGAAACAGTAATTGATGGGCATGGGCAATACTTAAGCCCTGGGTTTATTGATTCGCACAGTCATCATTTCAGCAGTTTAAAAAATAATCCCAGCGGCATTGCTATGACCAATCAAGGCATCACCACGATTGTAATTGGTCAAGATGGTGACAGTTATCCTATGGACAGCTTAAGCAAATTTTTTAAACAACATCAAGTAGCGGTGAATGTTGCGAGTTATACAGGGCATAGCGCCATTAGAGAAATGGTATTGGGCAAGAACAATTTGTCAAGAGCATCAACTCAGCAAGAAATAGAACAGATGAAGCGCTTGCTGGCTGATGATTTAAAAAAAGGCTCTTTGGGTTTGTCTACTGGTCTTGAATATGAAGCGGCTTTTTACAGCACCAAAGCAGAAGTCATTGCCTTAGCTAAAGTGGCTGCATCTGTCAAAAGCAGGTACATCAGTCATATTCGGAGTGAAGACATTCATTTGAATGAAGCCATTGATGAAATCATTGAGATCGGTAAAGCCACTGGCATGCCTGTGAAATTATCGCATATTAAAATTGCCAATAAATTAGATTGGGGCAAAGCGGCTGAAGTCATTTCTAAACTGAATCAAGCGCGTCAACAAGGCATTGATATAACGGCTGATATTTACCCTTACACATTTTGGAATTCAACATTGCGCGTATTGTTTCCAGACAAACAATTTACCAATTTGAACAGTGCAACTTTAGCGGTTAACCAATTGTTTGATGCCAATGAATCTGTTTTGGTACGATATGCCCCAAATCCATCCTACGCTGGAAAAACCATTGCTGCCATTGCAAAAGAGCGTGGTGAAACCAACCCGGCAACCTTGATCAACCTAATACAAATGGCTGCTGATTATAAAGCAACACATCCAGATGCAGGCAGTGTTGAAGCATTGGCAGGGAAGTCGATGACCGAATCGGATATAAGCAGGTTCATGCAATGGGAACATACCAATATTTGTTCGGACGGCGCTGCTGGCGGGCATCCTAGAGGATATGGTGCATTTACCAGAGTGCTTGGTAAATATGTGCGCGAACAATCCATTCTGTCTTTGCCTGAAGCCATTCATAAAATGACTGGCTTAACTGCTAAACATTTGGGACTCAAAAAAAGAGGTAGTATTGCTGTTGGTCATTATGCAGATTTGGTGTTGTTTGATCCAACAACTGTGAACGATTATGCAACCATTGAAAATGGCAAAGCATTGTCTAAAGGCATACAAATGGTTTGGGTAAATGGGCAATTGGTTTATGAACAACAACAAGCCACAGGTCAATTATCTGGCATATTGATTAAAAGAAATTAAACATGAACAAAACAAAAGCACTGGTATTAACCAATGGCCTGTATCATACTTCGGATGCAAAAACTGCTCATGGTTTGGTCAGAGGATCGGACCGTTTCAATATTGTAGGCATTATAGATGATGCATCTCATGATGGTAAAGACGCAGGAGTTTGCTTAGATGGCATTCACAGAGATATACCTATTTATGGTACCTTATCCAAAGCTTTAGAATCGGTTCCAGATGCTGCTGTACTGATTATTGGAGTGGCCACTGTTGGCGGCATATTACCAGCATCAATGCTGGCGTTGATTAAAACAGCTATTGAACATCGGCTCTCAATTGTCAACGGATTACACGATTATTTAAATGAGCGTGCCGACTTAGTAGCGTTGGCAAATCAATATCAAGTCAGTTTAACCGATATTCGGCAACCAAAAAAAAGAGCAGACCTGCATTTTTTTACGGGCGATATTTTCAAACTAAAGACACCCATTGTTGCGGTGATTGGAATGGATTGTGCCATGGGTAAGCGCACCACCGCGCGTTTGTTAAAGCAGGCCTGTGCTCAAGAACAGATCAAGGCTGAAATGATTTACACTGGTCAAACTGGTTGGTTACAAGGCAATGATTATGGATTCATTTTTGATTCTACGTTAAATGATTTTGTATCTGGCGAATTAGAACATGCCATTTTGAAATGTCATGCTGAAGCCAAACCCGATATCATTTTTTTAGAAGGCCAATCGGCATTGCGTAATCCCAGCGGTCCCTGTGGTTTAGAGTTATTGATTTCAGGAAATGCCAAATATGTAGTTTTGGTTTTTGCACCTAAGCGGGTGTATTTTGACAATGAACCGCATTGGGGTAAAATACCAAGCGTTGCATCTGAAATAGCCATCATTGAGCAATTTGGTGCGAAAGTGATTGCATTGGCCATGAATACGGAAGGCTGTAGCCATGAAGAAGCATTGGCCATACAAGCAGACATGCAACCCGCTTTCAACATGCCCATTTTATTACCCATTCAAACGGGCGTAGAAGTGTTGGTACCAACATTGAAAGCCTTACTTGCTTAATTGTTTCTTATGAAAATTGTGGCGATTCGTTCCTTCATTAAACACTTGGCTTTAAAAAAGCCATATACCATTGCATACAATACTTACACTGATGTATCCATTGTATTTACTGAAATTGAATTGGCCAATGGCATGATTGGTATTGGGTCTGCAAGTCCGGCTGAAGACGTGGTTGGTGAAAACCCTACACAAACCTTGGCAAATTTAGAATCAGATTTTGTACAACAATTGGTAGGGCAGGATATCAGAAGCTTTCATAAAATCATTGCAGCCATTCAAGCACATTTTACACATTTACCCGGCACTCAGGCTGCATTGGATATTGCATTGCATGATGCATTTGGCAAATGGGCGCAAATATCTGTAGCTGAATTTTATGGCATTCAAAGGGCACCCTTGAAAACTTCTATCACCATTGGCATCAAAAATAGCGAGGAGACCATTGCAGAAGCGAAAGCATACGCTGATGCAGGGTTTGATGTCTTCAAAATTAAAACTGGTGTAGATTTAAACGAAGACATTGAAAGAGTGATCAAACTGCATGAACATTTTGGCAACAAAGTGAAGCTAAGAGTAGATGCCAACCAAGGTTATTCCATTCATGAACTTAAACAATTCATGAAAGCCACTCAATTTGTTCCAATTGAATTAATTGAACAACCTATAAATGTTGGTGATGAAGCCAAGCTTTTATTATTAGACCAATCTGCAAGAGCACTGATCACTGCCGACGAATCTTTG
>JAIXYL010000061.1 GCA_027490265.1 Sediminibacterium sp. | reverse complement strand
GAAGCTTTGGTTGCTGGCAGCAGCCAATTTAAGGATCCGATCAAATTGAGCCGGTGTTAAATCGTTGTAGAAAAAGTAAATAGGATCTAGCTGTACCCCATTTTTGTGTACTTCATAATGCAAATGCGGGCCCGTGCTCTTTCCAGTACTTCCTACATAACCGATGACTTCCCCTCTTTTAACCTTGGTGCCTACCCTAGCTTTTATACGCACCATATGCGCATACAAAGTTTCGTATCCAAATCCGTGGTTTATGAGGACGCGATTACCGTAACCCCCTGTGTTAAATCCAGCATCTTTAACTACACCATCTGCGGCTGCATAAATAGGGGTACCAATTGGCGCTGTAAAGTCTAATCCTGGATGCAAACGTCTGTCTTTGTAAACTGGGTCAATTCTATACCCAAAGCCCGATGACACTCTATTTAGATTTCTGTTGCTGATGGGTTGTATGGAGGGGATTGCAGCCAACAACTTGGCTTTATTCTTCACCATATTATCAATGGCATTGAACGATTTAAACTGATAAGCCATTCTGAGGCTTAGGTTATTGAGCTGGGCAGCCATACTGTTGATGAGTTCTGTTTCACCCATGCTTTGGACCAACTGCACTTCTTTGCGTTTTTCCATTTCCTTAACCCGAGCACTGTCTGGAATAGGGTCCGATTCAAATATGGAGCGGTACACATAATTGTCTCTATTGGCAATTTCATCCATCTGCAATTGCAATTGCTTGATTCTCTCTTCCATCACCCGATAATTCTGCTTTAAGTCGTCGTTTTGTTGGCGAAGCAGTTTTTCTTTGGGTGAATCAATGTATCGGAAAGTGATGGCAAAAATCAAAATACCTGTTACAATGGAAGCCGCTATATACCCAAACACTTGAAGCAACCTGACCCTCAATGGGGTAGTCAGCTTCTCAAAGCGCATATTATGTGTATTATAGTAGTATTTTACCTTTTTCATGATCGGTTTTCAGCCCCTTAAATCCGTACCTTTGCCCCTTTAAATAACAACAAATATAGTTTCTACAGCCTTAATGGCATACAAAAAGTAATTCATCATGACGAGTGCCGAAATTCGCCAGCAATTCCTGGATTTTTTTGCTTCTAAAAAGCATCAGATTGTACCCTCTGCGCCTATCGTAGTAAAAAATGATCCAACCCTCTTGTTTACCAATGCAGGAATGAATCAGTTTAAAGATTATTTCCTAGGCAATAGCATCCCTTCTAGTACAAGAATTGCAGATACACAAAAGTGCTTACGCGTGAGTGGCAAGCACAACGATTTAGAAGAAGTGGGCGTAGATACTTATCACCATACCATGTTTGAAATGTTGGGTAACTGGAGTTTTGGGGATTACTTTAAAGCTGAAGCCATTGCCTGGAGTTGGGAGCTGCTCACTGAAGTGTACAAACTGCCAAAAGATCGTTTGTATGTATCTGTATTTGAAGGCGACCCGTCTGAAGGACTTCCTCCATCCACCATTGCACTGGAAGAATGGAAAAAATTAGTAGCAGAAGACCATATTGTTTATGGTAATAAAAAAGACAATTTCTGGGAAATGGGCGATACTGGCCCTTGTGGTCCGTGTTCTGAAATTCATGTTGATTGCAGATCCGATGAAGAACGTGCAATTATTCCTGGTCACCAGTTGGTAAATAAAGATCATCCACAGGTGATTGAAATCTGGAACAATGTATTCATACAATACAATCGTTTAAAAGACGGGTCTTTGGTTGAATTGCCTGCGCGTCATGTAGACACAGGCATGGGCTTTGAAAGATTGGTGAGAGTGATACAGGGCAAACAAAGCAATTATGATACCGATGTGTTTACTGGAACGTTTACTGCCATTGAACAAATTACGGGAAAAAAATACGACCAATCAGATTCTAAAGAAGCCATTGCATTTAGAGTAATTGCCGATCATATTCGAGCCATTGGATTCACCATAGCCGATGGGCAATTACCTGCTAATACTGGTGCTGGTTATGTAATCAGAAGAATTCTCAGAAGAGCAGTTCGTTATTATTATTCTTATTTGGATTATAAACAACCATTGTTGTTTCAGTTGATGCCAGTGTTGGCAAAGCAATTTGAATTGGTGTTTCCTGAATTACACCAACAATTGGATTTTGTAAAAAAAGTGGTGAAAGAAGAAGAAGATGCATTCTTAAAAACCTTAGAAAAAGGATTGAAAAGAATGGACGATATCATGAAACAAAGCAGCGATCAAATTGATGGCAAAGCGGCTTTTGAGTTGTTTGATACTTTTGGATTTCCAATTGACTTGACCCGTTTAATTGCGGCTGAAAACAATCGCACCATTGATGAAGTTGGGTTTGATCTTGAAATGCAACAACAGAAAAACAGAAGTAGGGCTGCGGCTACACTTGATACAGAAGATTGGGTGGTGTTATCAGATGAGAAAGGAGAGGGCTTTATTGGCTATACACAATTGTCAGCCACTTCAAAAATTACGAAGTACAGAAAAATTAGTGCCAAAGGAAAAACACAATACCAATTGGCGCTGAATACCACGCCATTTTATGCAGAGAGTGGTGGACAAATTGGCGATTCAGGTTCGTTAGATTTTGGGACAGAACAAATTGAAGTGACAGATACCAAAAAAGAGAATGATTTATGGGTTCATTTTGTTAATCAATTACCAAAGCAACCAAATCAGGCCTTTACATCAATGGTAGATGCAAACAAGCGTTTGCTCACTTGTTACAACCATACAGCTACACATTTACTGCATGCAGCACTTCGTCAAGTATTGGGAACCCATGTAGCACAAAAAGGGTCTTTAGTTAACCAGCAAAGTTTAAGATTCGATTTCTCACATTTTGCACGCTTAACTGATGATGAAATCCGTGAAGTAGAAGCCATCGTGAATCAAAAAATTAGAGACAATATTCCCGTTGTCATTACTGAAATGCCGAAGGATGAAGCCATGAAACTTGGTGCCATGGCATTGTTTGGCGAGAAATATGGACAAACGGTGCGCGTAGTTGTGGCCGACCCCAATTACTCTGTTGAATTATGTGGCGGAACGCATGTAATGCATACAGGTATGATTGGCATAATGACCATTACTGCAGAATCTGCAGTAGCCGCTGGTGTTCGCAGAATAGAAGCATTGACTGGACCTGCTGCGTTTAATTATTTAACACAGCAAGCAAATGAATTAAAAGCAGTAGCAGGGCTTTTGAAATCACAAGATGCAATGAAAGCCGTTGAAAAGCTGTTGCAAGACAAACAAGACACTGAGAAAAAATTAGAGAGTTTAGAAACCAAACAGCTTCAATCCATCAAAGAGGCTTTACTTCAAACAATAAAATCTTTTGAGATTGCTGGCAAACAAGGTCAATTCATTGGTGCAGTGGTTGACGTAAATTCGGCTGATCATTTGAAGAAACTTTGCTTTGACCTAAAAGCTGGACTTGGTCAGGATTATTTGGTATTGCTTTGCGCCAATATTGCTGGGAAAGCAGCTGTATGTTTGATGTTGAGCGATAGCATGGTTTCAGAAAAAGGATTTGAAGCACCTAAAATGATTAAAGAATATGCTACGCCTTTGATCAAAGGAGGTGGCGGAGGCCAAAAAACCTTGGCAACTGCAGGTGGTCAAGACGCGTCTAATTTAGATGCACTTATTCAACAGATTTCGGGATTATTATAATGGCAATTAACGAAAAATATCAGGCAGTCATTGGCCTTGAAGTACATGCACAATTGTCAACACAAACAAAATTGTTTAGTGGAGACAGTACCGCATTTGGTAATGCGCCTAATACACAGGTTAGCCCCATTTCATTGGCCCACCCTGGTAGCTTACCCAAATTAAATCAGTTGGCCATTGACTATGCAGTTAAAATGGGATTGGCTTGTGAATGTGCCATTGCACAACAAAGTTTTTTTGCTAGAAAAAATTATTTCTATCCAGATCTACCAAAGGGCTATCAAATTTCACAACATACCGACCCAATTTGTGTTGGCGGTAAAGTGTGGATTAAAACCGCTGATGGTGAAAGAGCGGTACAACTCAATCGCATTCACTTAGAAGAAGATGCAGGGAAAAGTATTCATGATTTAGACCCACATTACAGTTGTATCGATTTAAACAGAGCAGGAACCCCATTGATTGAAATTGTAACTGAACCTGATTTATTTTCTGCTGAAGAAGCTTGGCAATATGTTACAGAAATTAGAAAATTGGTGCGTTGGATTGGCATTTGTGATGGCAATATGGAAGAAGGCAGTCTTCGTTGTGATGCAAATATTTCTGTGAAACTAAAAGGGGCTTCGGCGCTCGGTACTAAAGTAGAAGTAAAGAATTTAAACTCTATTCGTAATGTTAAAAAAGCCATTGAGTTTGAAATCCAAAGAATCATTACAGCTTTAGAAAACGGTGAAACCATACAACAGCAAACCCGTAGTTTTAATGCGGACAACGATACAACCTTTGCCATCAGAGACAAAGAAGAAGCCAATGATTACAGATATTTCCCTGATCCTGATTTACCGGCCATTCAATTAACAACAGCATATATTGATGCCATCAAAGCAAGTTTACCAGTATTGCCGCAACAACGCATACAAGCCTATCAAGTAAGCTATCAATTAAGTGCTTATGATGCCGGCCAACTTTGCGAAGAAAA
This sequence comes from Sediminibacterium sp., assembly GCA_027490265.1. Classification (GTDB taxonomy): domain Bacteria; phylum Bacteroidota; class Bacteroidia; order Chitinophagales; family Chitinophagaceae; genus Sediminibacterium. Next base: position 2,283 of record JAIXYL010000061.1, on the reverse strand, counting down.
ATGGATGGGCGATTATTTTGAAGCAGTGATTCAACAGACCCAACAATTTAAAATGGTAGCCAATTGGTTGTTGGGTCCCGTTAAACAATTGTTGAACGAAAAGCAATGTACCATTGACCAATTAGGCCTGTCTCCTACTTCACTTGCTGCAATGATTGAACTGATTGCACAAGGCCAGTTAAATTTTTCCTTAGCAGCTTCAAAACTATTACCTGCATTATTGCATGCTACCATACCAGTAAATGAACTAGCCGAACAATTAAACTTGATACAAGTGAATGACGCTGATGATCTAGCACTATGGGTCAATGAAGTCATTGCTGCAATGCCAGATAAGGTTTTGGAATATCAAAAAGGTAAAAAAGGATTGATTGGCTTATTTGTTGGTGAAGTAAAAAAGAAAAGCAAAGGCAAAGCCGACCCAAAACTGGTTACCAGTTTACTTGAACAAAAATTAAACGCTTAAAATACCTCCATGAAAAAAATCAGTTATGTCTTGTTGGGAACAGCCTTGTTTTTTGGGGCTTGTAATCAACCCAAAAAGTATGGCGCTTTTACGGTGAAAGGCACCATTAAAAATGCCATTGCACCAAAAGTATATTTACAAGAGTTGCCTTATGGTGGCGAACAACCCATCATTTTAGATTCCATGAGCTTGCAAGCAGATGGGAAATTTAGTTTAAAAGGCATTGCCAAGGAAGAAGGGCTTTACCGACTTGTATTAGAGAATGGACCAGATGTATTGATTGTAAATGATAACGACAATATAGAAGTTGATTTAGATGTCACTCGTTATAGAGTGTATGAAGTCAACAACTCTCCTGCTTCTGCAGCCATGCACCAATTGTTTGAGGAATATCGTAAAAAAGATTCTGCATTGTATGCTGTATTCATGGAAATTGACTCTTTACAAGCTCAACCCAAATCGGACAGCTTATTAAAAGTTGTTCAGGCTTCCAGAGATGCCAAAGTAAAAGAGATGAATACAATGGTGCGCAACTTTATTAAAGAAAGTGAAAGTCCGGCAGCCAGATACTATGCATTGGGTATGGCCTCTAGAACCATGACCCCTGATGAGTTAAAGGGTTTGGTAAATGAGTCTTCAGAAAAATTCAAGAGCCATACTGGTTTAACTAAAATCAAGGAGTTGGTAAACGCCGCTGCCAAACAACAACCAGCTGCACCACCTGCTTATGCATTATTGGGCAAAGATGCCCCTGAAATTAATTTACCTGATTTAGACGGTAAGCCTTTCCTATTAAGCAGTTTAAGAGGCAAATATGTGTTGGTGGATTTTTGGGCAAGTTGGTGTGGTCCATGTAGAAAAGAAAACCCCAATGTTGTTGCAGCATATAATCAATTCAAAAAGAAAAATTTTACCATTTTAGGCGTCTCATTAGACAACGATAAACAAGCATGGTTAGATGCCATTAAAATGGATAAGTTAAACTGGAAACATATCAGTGATTTAAAGCAGTGGGAAAGCGAAATGCCCAATATTTATCAATTCAATGCCATTCCATTTAACGTATTAATTAGCCCTGAAGGAAAAATTATTGCATCAGATTTAAGAGGCAATCAATTGTTTAAAACATTAGAAGAGTTATTAAAATAATATATGCCAATGAGTTCATTGCATAAAAAAAGCTCCGATTACTCGGAGCTTTTTTATTGATATTATTTGATCAATTACCAACCTGGGTTCTGAACCAAGTTAGGATTGATGGCGATATCATTTGTAGGAATAGCCCACACAAACTTAGGATCATTGGCTGGTATAGATAAGCTCTCATATCCAGTACCAACGTTGATGGCGTTGATATTTTGAGGTGCTCTTCTGGTAAAGCCTAAGCCCCAACGCTTCAAATCTTGTAATCTGAAACCTTCAAAAGCTAGTTCACGCATACGCTCATCTCTTACTGCTTCTACTAATGCAGCGCCAGTTGCGGTTACAGGTGCTAAACCTCTAGCAGCACGTAACTGATTCAATCTATTTGTCGCTTCAATAGCAGATGCACCACCCGCATTAGCGCCAGCTTCTGCAACAATTAAGTACATTTCAGCCACACGGAATAAAATTGGGGTGTGTTGGTAGTTTGTAGCGGCAGTAGTAAATAACGCAGGGTTACCTGGGTATTTATCAACCAAAACCATTCCAGGATATAATCTTCCTTGAATTTCAACAGATTTGGCACCAAAGTATACATCTTTACGAATATCGTTTGCAGCATAAGCATCTAAAACCCACTGACTCGGAAGGAAATCAGGCGTAAAACGGTTATT
>JAIXYL010000081.1 GCA_027490265.1 Sediminibacterium sp. | reverse complement strand
GTGACTTTTTGCAAAAATCTACTAACTCTTGTTTAAGCCAATACCAACGTTTTAGTTCTTCCCCTGTTTTAATTTCATTAATATCAGGTCTTGTCATTTTATTTTTCTAATTTTTTAAACCATTTTTGAGCATTTGGTCTCCGATGCGGACACCCAGGCCAGCAACATGGTTGGCGTTTCCCTTCATTCAATTCTTCCAACATTCTGTCAATATGTTCTACTCTAGTTTCACTTTTTTTTACAATAGTGATCCAACATATCCATTCATTACGTTGAATAGGGGTAAGCTTATTCCATTTCACTATAATGTCTGCATTATTTGACAATGCTTTTTGCATATCATCAGGCACTTCGTGCAAAACGCCATTTAAAATGTTGCTTGCCATAGGTAAAGTTGCAAGGTTTTGACGGGGAGCTTTATTATAATTCAACATATTGAACATATATTCCTAAAAAAATATGCCAAAATAAATAATGTCCAAGTCTTAATGTGATTGATGCTAAAAAACCAGCATTTTTAAAATAGATTGCTTGTAAAAAGTTCATTAAAAACCCCGTAAATAAAGCATAAGAGATATACCATAATTCACCATTAGGAAATTGTTCTAACGGCTCTCTTAATGAAGTTAAAATGATGCCTGTCCATAAAAATATATTAAAATATCTTCCATTTAAAATCCATTTACCTAAAAGTAAAATTACAGTAAGTGGAATAAGTCTATAATAAACTTCTATTTCAAGAGCACCAGAAAAAAATAAAAAAATTGAATAAGGAAATGGTTGTAAAAATGGAGGTAGTTCTGTATAAGGTTCTGGGTGTAATAATAGTTTAATTATAATTATATCAAGTAATCCAAACACTGAACCAATTAAAATTGGTTTTAGGAGCCTTTGCTTATTTGAAATACCCACTTCCAAAAAATTGGGAAGACTAGCTTTTGATTGCAAAAATAAAAAAGGAATTCCCACAAAAAGCAATAATAGGTTTTCATAATTCCAAATACGTAAAAATAAATGACTACTCTTGATTGCATTTCCATAAAATATACCTACAGTTGCAATCAATATAAATAAACAATAAATAATAAGATTATCATTTATCTCTTTTCTAGATATAAGTCTTTGTGTCATAACTATTTAAATGATTATTTTATTGCATTTTCCAGTATCGTCACATATCTTGAACCATAATGTTGGCGGTTCTTACTAATTAATCTTTGCTTGGTTTAGCATCAGGAAGTCTGCTTTGTAACCATGTAATTTGCCCCCGGTGATTTGATTCATGCTCGCAAACATGGAACCATTTCCAATAAGTATTTATTTTGCGTTCTTTAGACCATTTTTGATCAACAGCCAGTAACCATTTATCGTCCTTTTTTTTAAATTCAGTCAAAGTTTTTTGTCGAACTTCATCTATCATATCCAAATAATACTTTATTTCTTTTCCCTTTATTTGTTTCCTGCCTTCTTCGCCTAGTACCATTGCAGCATTCCAAATTTTCTTTTCGGCATCACTGAATTGTGGCCGTCCTTCAAATGAATTGATTTGATAGAATTTATCCACTGCTCCTAGATGCAGAATTAATGCTCCTATAGTATTGGCTGAAGGGTCATGAAGATGATCCAATTGTTGCATCGTCATAGATTGAACAGTATTTATAATTGTCTGTCGATTATAATTTAACATTGAAACAAGCGTTCCAATCTGAGGAGAATATCCTTCAATTGGTCCAATTACATAGAGATCGTTACCGGATGAATGATCACGAGCGTTTAAAGATTGCAATCCACTAAGTCCTATAAGTCCAGTTGTAATTGCAGCAGAAGACTTAATGAAGCTTCGTCTGTTGAAATCTCTTTTAATTGTTTTCATATTCTTGTTTGTTTAGGTTGAATTAATTCTTACATGACCACCAACTGTTTATCTTTTTTATTCAATAAAATTTATCTGTATGTCGTCTTTGTCTTTACACTTCTTGCGTCCACATTGATGTCCTAAATATGCGCCTTAAAGATTGCGAATTGACACAGAACGGAAATTACATAAAACCTTTTGTTGGCAATAGGTTTTAACTTATCCAATTACAATATGATTTAACCTCAGTCCACTTATTGCGCTCTTTTTTATAAAGAATTAGTCTGCCATCGCCGCATTCTCCACCACAGTGATTGTCCGAATAAAATAGACAATAAGTGTCGTTTCTCAGAAAAATTGGAATAGAAAATGTATTAAAACTTTGGCCAAAATTTTTATGGAAAAAATTCCACCATTTTGATTTATCCTTAAAAATTGAGTTTAGAGTGTCTTCGCTTATGATTTTTATTGTAGTAAATAATTCCTTTGTCCATTTTGTCAATGCAGGATATTTTTTGTCTTTGATAAAAGTGAGCTCGTCATTTGAAAATATGGAAGAGTCCATTAACAATGTTGAAATACAGTTATTGTATTCAAACGAAAAAGGATTGTTTACTAAAATAAAGTTTGTATCTGCAAGTTGTTCGTTTTTTATTTCCTTAATAAAAGCGATGCATTTTTTTATATAAGTAGTTGAGTCTTGAGTATCAGTCAATTTAATGGTTGTTTGTTGATTAAGTTGTCCATAAGAAGAAACTGAAACAGATAGGCATAATAGTAGAATTAATTTTATCATAGGTATTATTTAAACATGTAATTGATTTTAGTTTCCTTCAACTTACAGCGAACGAATAGCAGCTACAAAATGTTGGGGATTTAGAAGCACAAAGTTTCATTTAACAACAGGATTGCCAATTTTTTGGTAGTTCTATTATAGGCTGCCCTTCTTCTATCGTTATTCACCTGTGTCAAATTTTTCTCTCTTTACTTTTGATTCGTCCTTTTTTATTAGTTTAATTTTGTCTTTGTCAAGTTGAAAATGATTAGTTGCTGTCCAACTCCAACTGTCGCCTTCTCTCAAATTCATACCGCTTGCTTTAAAGAAAACTAAAATAT
>JAIXYL010000149.1 GCA_027490265.1 Sediminibacterium sp. | reverse complement strand
GAAGTTAATACGGTTAAGGCCAATAAATCGGTGGCCATGATCACATAGGCATTGGCACTATGCACGGTTTGTATAAAGGCACGATAATCTTCTACCGATCCATTATTGGCTGGGTATTGCAAAATGGCCCCAAAATAACTGTCGTTGATTTCGGCTGTTTGGTAATCACCAAATACCAATTCAATTTGAATAGGTGCTGCTCTGGTAATTAATACCTGCTTGGTTTGTGGGAAGATATTGTTGTCTACAAATAATTTTGGCTTGGTAATATTATCGGTTTTGTTGGCCTGATGAAACAACATCGCCATGGCTTCTGCCGCAGCAGTGGCTTCGTCTAACAAAGATGCATTCGCCATTGGTAAGCCCGTTAAATCGGTTACCATGGTTTGAAAATTCAACAAGCTCTCTAATCGACCTTGTGAAATTTCTGCTTGGTATGGCGTGTATTGGGTATACCATCCTGGATTTTCAAAAATGGTTCTTAAAATAACACTTGGGGTAATGGTACCATAATACCCTTGACCGATATAGTTTTTATACAATTTATTTTTTGCAGCCACTTTTTTTAGCTCTGCCAAATACTCAAATTCACTGATGGCAGCAGGCACGGCTAAATCGCCTTTGATGCGAATACTGTCTGGTACTGTTTTGCTGATTAACGATTCAATATTGGGTTCTTGAATGGTTGTCAACATCGCATTTAAATCAATGGCATTTGGGCCAATATGTCTGCGCTGAAACTCGGTGGATTGGTGCTCAAATAAATTCATACTCAAACGTTCTTTTTTAGTGCCGCAAAGGTAATAAGTTCAAACAAGGATTTAACTGCTTTGTTGAGCGAATAGTCTAATTTTACCGAGTTGTGATTAATTTCTTAATATGTTTAACCCTTTCTTGTGGAAGACTTGCTGAATAACTGGGAAAAAAAGTCTGCAGAGCACCAAAAAGCGTATGGTCAATTCTTAAAAAAGGCCAATAAAAACAAGGTCTTGAAAGTATTGCCCGAATTGCATGAACAAGCTTTTGAAAAAATCAATTGTTTAGACTGTGCCAATTGTTGTAAAAACTATTCGCCTCGGTTTAAACAACCTGATATCAAAAGAATCAGTAAATATTTGGGGATGAAGGAAACAGCGTTCATTACCCAGTATCTCAATTTGGATGCTGATGGTGATTATGTGGTGAAGTCTACACCATGCCCGTTTTTAGGCGATAACAATGCATGCAGCATTTACGATGAGCGGCCCTCTGATTGTGCGCGTTTCCCTTACACGGATGAAGATGTGTTGTTAAAGCGGCCGTTGATTACGCTAAAGAACTCAAGTTTTTGTCCGGCTGTTTATCATGTAATGGAAAACTTGATGGCCATCGTTAAATAATTAGTAGGTCATTTTTCTGAGTGCGGGTGCTTTAAACCAGGTAGTAATGACCACCAGTATGGTCATTGATCCCCCAAAAATAACCGAAGGAATCACGCCCATTATTTTTGCAGCCAAGCCACTTTCAAATTGGCCCAATTCGTTGCTGCTGTTGATAAACATCGAGTTCACACTCATGACCCTGCCGCGCATATGATCCGGTGTTTGCAATTGTACGATGGTGCCCCTGATGATCACACTGATGCCATCGAGTATGCCACTCATCATCAGTGCAATAAAGGATAACCAAAATAATTTAGAGACCGCAAATACAATGATGCAGGCACCAAATCCACCTACGGCCCATAATAATATTTTGCCTTGTTTGGTTTTTAAAGGGAATAATGTGGCGAATATAATGATGCAAATGGCGCCTATATCGGTGGCTGCATTCAACCAACCAAATCCAATAGGGCCTACTTGTAAAATGTCTCTGGCAAATACTGGTACCATGGCTACTGCACCGCCAAAAAACACCGCGAATAAATCCAAGGACAAAGCACCTAAAACAATTTTGGTATTGAAGACAAATCGCAAGCCTTCTTTTACGCTTTCCCAGCCTGTTTTGGCACCCTTTTCATTGAGTGCTGGTTTGGGTTTTAATTGAAACAAAATCAACCATCCCGCTGTGATACTGGTGACAATAATGCCAATGGCGCCGGTATTGCCCATACTGGCAATTAAAAAGCCTGCTGCAGCATGGCCGATGACTGAAGCCGATAACCAAATGCCTTGGTTCCAAGTAGTAGCGGATTGTAATTGTGCTCTGGGCACAATGGCTGCCAACATGGTACCAAATAATGGGCCTGTGAATGCTCGGATAATGCCAGTTAAAAAGATGACGATGTAAATGCTGATGGCAATCCATTGATTGCCCAATTGTGCCTGACTGTATTGTGTGCTTAATAATAACAATGTTATGGCGCAGCTTAAATAGCAAGCCATTCCTTTGATCAAGAGCTGTCGTTTTTCACTGATATCTATGATATAACCTGCATACAAGGCCAAGGATACTGCCGGAATCACTTCGGCTAATCCAATCAACCCAATGGCAAATGGGTCATTGGTCAATTCATAGATCCACCAACCAGTTAATGTGCCCATCATGCGCAAGCCCATGATGAATAAAAATCGACCCGTTAATAAATGTCTGAATTCCTTGATTTGTAAAACGGCTAATGGAGATGCTGCTATTTGCTCGGTTGTTTGTGCCATATGGGTTTCTGTACTTATGGCAGTGTAAAATAGTGTTGTCCGTAATCCAAGTCTTTTTCTAACGCATCTACAATTACATTGATATGCGCTTCATTGCCAATAAAATCGGCATTACTGGCATCAACAAAGATGGTTTTGATATGGTGTTGTTTGATATAGTGGGTATAGGTTTCTTGTATATTGAACAAGTATTCGTCGGGTATGGCTTGCTCGAATGGGCGATTTCTTTTCTTGATATTTTGTTGGAGTTTATTCACCGGTGCGTGCAAATAAATTAACACATCAGGGAATACCAATTGTTGGTGGATGATGTCGAATAATTTTTGATACAACCTGAATTCTTCTTCAGGCAAATTTACTTTGGCAAACAACAAACACTTGGTAAACAAATAGTCTGAAACCGTAATGCTTTGAAACAGGTCCTTGGTATGCACCAATTCTTTCAATTGTTTATAGCGTTCTGCCATAAAAAACAATTCTAATGGGAATGCATATTGCGATGGGTTGTCGTAAAATTTAGACAAGAATGGGTTCTCTGCAAATTCTTCTAAAATCAACCGGGCATTTAATTTCTTAGCCAACAAATTGGCCAATGTGGTTTTGCCTGCGCCTATATTCCCTTCTATTGTAATAAACTGATGTGTCATGAATCTTGCCTATGCCGTCAAAATTAATTCCTGAGGGCTTGCTTAACTGATTTTTTTTTGCACATCCGAATCATCAGTACAGTTGGCCAATAACTGCGTCATGGTTTGCTGTAAAATTGGGTGCAATAGGGTAGGCGCGATGTCTACCATGGGGATCAGTGCAAATCGGCGTTGGTGCATGGCAGGATGGGGCAATTGCAATAAGGGCGTGTTCATCACCAATTGATCAATTTGTAAAATGTCTAAATCAATGGTGCGGGGCCCTAATTTAATGGTACGGGTTCTGCCCATACTGGTTTCTATGGATAATAATGTTTGCATTAATTCGGCAGGCGCCAGTTGGGTCTCAAGCGCCAAAGCTTGATTTAGAAAGGCGGGTTGGTTGGTCATGCCCCAAGGCGCAGTTTCATAATACACAGATTGTTTAACTATTTTGCCACAAGCTTGTTGTAGATTTTCACAGGCTGTTTCAAGATATTGCGCCCTATTGCCTAGGTTGCTGCCAATCAATAAGTAAGCTATGGGCATAAATTGGTAGTATTGTGGGCTTCAAATATCTTTAATAATTAATCGGTTAATGCATTTATATGAGAGGATTTTTAAAAATTGTGTTGGGTACTTTTCTAGCCCTAGTATTATTTACCATTATTGGCGTATTTGTGCTCATTGGCATTGCTACTAGTGCGGCGTCTTCTGAGAAGCCCTATATTGGCTCTAAAGCGGTATTGGTATTGGATTTATCTGTGCCATTCAAGGAGCAGTTTGTAGAAGATCCCTTTGCAGAACTCCTTAATGAGGGCGAAGAAGCATCCCCTTCTTTGTTTCAAGTAACTCAATTATTAAAGCACGCACAAAAAGATTCGGCAGTAAAGGGCTTATACATTCTTTGCGCCAACAATGCCAATGGCTTTGCATCGAGCGAAGAATTGCGTAAAGCGGTTGTTGATTTTAAAAACAGCGGCAAATTTGTGATTGCGCATGGGGAAGTCATTTCTCAAAAAGGCTATTATATTGGTAGTGCGGCGGATGAACTGTATTGTAATCCACAGGGTGGGGTAGATTGGTCGGGCTTTTCAACCAATTTGTTTTTCTTGAAAGGCATGTTAGACAAATTGGAAATTCAACCACAGATTTTTTATGCAGGTAAGTTTAAAAGTGCCACTGAGCCTTTGCGCGAAACCAAAATGACCGATGCCAATAAATTACAAACAGGGGTTTGGTTGGGCGATTTGTATACCCATTTTTTATATGCTGCTGCCATGTCTCGCAATAAAGACACGGCTCAGTTAAGGGCTTTGGCAGTTAACGGCCAGATTCAAACAGCGTATGATGCCAAAAAATATGGCTTAGTGGATGATCTAAAGTACGATGACCAAATTAAAGCCAGCATTAGTAAAAAATTAAAACAAGAGCCTAAATCAAAAATCAATTTTGTTACCCTAGCCGATTATGCACAGGCAACTGATTTTGAACCAAGTGGCAGCGATAAAATTGCCTTGGTATTTGCCAATGGCGATATTGTGTCTGGCGATGGCGATAATGAAATGATTGGCAGCGACAGTTATAAAAATATTTTGCGTAAGATTCGTTTAGACAAATCAATCAAGGCCGTTGTATTCAGAGTTAATTCGGGTGGGGGTAGCGCTTTAGCGAGTGAAGTCATTTGGCGTGAAATTTCATTAATCAGAAAAGACAAGCCTGTTGTAGTGAGCATGGGCGATGTGGCCGCTTCGGGTGGTTATTATATCGCGTGCAACGCCGATTCTGTTTTTGCCAATGCCAATACCATCACTGGTTCTATCGGCGTGTTTAGCGTTGTGCCGAATATGCAATCCTTTTTCAAAAATAAAATTGGGATTACTTTCGATGGCGTGAAAACCGCTCCCAATGCGGATATGGGCGATATCAGTAAGCCTTTGTCTGACAACGAAAAACGGTATTTTCAAGCGTCTGTTGACAGCATTTATGCTACGTTTTTAACAAGAGTTGCCAATGGTAGAAAAATGGGTGTTGCCAATGTAGACAGTATTGCTCAGGGTCGTGTATGGACGGGTACCACTGCCAAAAAAATTGGCTTGACTGATCGCATCGGTAGCTTGCAAGACGCCATTGATTGTGCAGCCAGAATGGCCGATATCAAAAAGAGTGAGATTAAATTAAAAGAATATCCAGAGAAAAAATCTTTCATCGATCAACTGATGGGTGGGTATAAAAAATCAGTGTCTTCGCAATTATTGAGTGAGCAAATTGATCCTTCAATTGTTCAGGTCATGAAAGAATTAAAACAAGTCAAACAATTGGTTGGGGTTCCTCAAGCCAAATTACCCTTTCTAATGAATATACAATAGATTTGTTATAAATTCTTAGGGATGAATAAAGGGTATAGTCAGTTCACTGCCATGATGGCCATTACACGCGGAAGCTTGCGGTCTATTTTTAGAAGCCCTTCTGCGGTAGTATTTAGTATTGCGTTTCCCATGATTTTTATCTTGGTGTTTGGATTTATTGGTGGTGGTGGTAAATTAAGTGTCAGCATTGCTTTTGCTGAAAATTCAGATACACTGAATCCTATTTACCAGAGCATCAAACAATTGCCAGGAATTAAAGTCATCAATAAAAAGGGCGATCGCTTAAAAGAAGATTTAGAGAAAGGCAGGATTACGGCGGTCATCAATATAGTCAACCAGTCTAAACAATCAACTGACGCAGTTACCACGCCTTACAAAATACAGCTGACCAGTTCTGAAGCGGTGAATCCTCAGAACGTGCAAGTTTTGCAATCGATTCTGAACGCTGTGATTAGTGGGCTCAATCAGCAACAGTTTCCATCCACCCCTACCATTGCAACCGTCAGTAAAGAAGTGACCCAAATACCGGGTAGGGTATACCGTACCATTGATTTTATTTTGCCAGGTCAATTGGGTTTTTCCTTATTGAGTGCCGGTGTTTTTGGTGTGGCGTTTTTGTTTTTTAATTTAAGACAGCAACTGGTATTGAAACGGTTTTATGCTACACCTATTAAGCGCTCTTATATTGTTTTAGGCGAAGCATTGAGTCGGGTGATTTTTCAAATGATTACGGCCGTGATCATTATTCTGGTAGGCCACTATGCCTTCCATTTTACGTTGGTCAATGGGCTGGTGACTTTTGCTGAAATCATGTTGTTGAGTTTTATTGCTTTGATTCTTTTTATGGGTTTTGGTTTTATTGTAAGTAGTGTGGCCAAAAGCGAAAGCACGATTCCACCTTTTGCCAATTTAATTACCTTGCCACAGTTTTTGTTAGCAGGCACTTTTTTTTCTATCGATAATTTCCCTTCATGGTTGCAGCCGATTTCTAGAATGCTTCCTTTAACCCATTTCAATAATGCCATGCGCAGTATTGCGTTTGAAGGCACCAGTATTCTTGATTGTGGGTATGAGTTAGGTGTTCTAGGTATTTGGATCGTGGTGGTTTACATTGTGGCTTTTAAAACCTTTAAATGGGAATAAATGAAATTGATTAAACTGGGTTTGATCAGTGTATTGGTATTGGGGATCATCATTACCTTGATTGGTTTATTGTTTCCATCTACTGTAATCGTGTCTCGTGCGGTTGATATTGAAGCGCCTAAGGATTCTATTTTTCTTCGCGTATCGCGGTTATCTGCTTGGTCTGGTTGGGTGAATGGGATGTCTGATTCAACAGTTACCATCATATCTGATCAGGAAGCGCAATTGGGTAACACGCATGTACAAATTACGGGTGTGACCGATTCCACTGTTTTGTCTGTTTGGACCAACCCTGATGGTCAACAACAAACCAGCACCATTCGATTGATTCGCAATGGTAATGAAGGGTACACTGTGGTGCAATGGCAATTCGTTCAATCGATTGCTTGGTATCCTTGGGAAAGATTTGGTTCAATGATGAATGATAAAATCATGGGTACCATGATGGAGCAAAACTTGCAACTGCTTAAACAGTCTTTTCAATAACGCATCGCATACAATACATACCCCAAAAAATAAGCCCCGAACCATGAATGTCCGGGGCCTTTTTATAACCAACTGCTAGGGGGATATCTTTAGTTTGCTGGATCAGCAGGCGTATTGGGATTGTTGTCGCGTTCTCTGCTAGGGTAAGGGAAGAAGGTTCTTCTTCTTTCACTTGAAGGGCGTCCAAAACGTCTGTTGTCTTCTAAACGCATACCGCTCATGCAGAGTTCAATACAACGCTGGCGATATATTTCATCTAAAAGTGCTGGTGCAGAAACTGTACCGCTGTATGCCGCTAAGCCTCCGCCAACACCAAATGGATCGGCACTTGGCAATTGCGTTCTTACTGCATTGATTTCCGTAACAGCAGCCGTTAAATTCGGAGTTGCTTGTCTAACATTACATTCTGCTCTGATTAAACGCATTTCATCTGGCAAGTAAACAGGGATGGCTTGTGTAGCACTGTTATAAAATCCTCTGATTCTGTAACGTGGCGCAATCGTTGTGTTTAAAGCTGTATAAAATGGAATACGTTGATCGGTTAAATCTGGTGCCAATGTAGTTGGCAAGCCTAAAGTTGAATCCAAAATTTGATACACGTTATTGGTAGCAGTAACGGTGGTAAAAATAGGATTGGTAACAATGGCATCATAGCCTAATACTGAACCGCCATAGCTTAAGTCTACTGCATTTGCAGCAGTTAAGGCAGATGTATAATCACCTGCAAATAAACTGTAACGTGCAATCAACGCATTAATCGTGTTGTTAAAATAAGCAGTGGTAATGGTGGCAGGTACATTTGCAAAAAACGCTGCACTAGGTGCATTGGCACCTATTGCTGTTTGTGCGGCTCTCAATGTAGTAACGGCTCTTCTGAATCCATCGGCTCTGCTTTGAAACGCAGCAGGCGCAGCTTGTGTGCCAGGTGCAGCAGGGATTTGTTCAAAGAACATTGCTAAGTTACCAATTGCCAAGGCTTTGAAAATGCTGGCATAGGCAATCAAGCCTGATGCATAGGTTTTATCGCCTAATTTATTGGCACCTTCTAACACTTTGTCTGCATCATAAATGATCTTGTTATTCCAAGTCCACATATTGCCAACAACGCCATTTAAATTGTCTACGACAGCGCCGCCTGTGAATAATTGAAACTCATCGTTATTACCAGCATTCATCAGTCTGAACTCATTGGTTAAAGCACCTGCTGATGTAATACCTGTATATACTGGGCTTAAGCGGCCATTGCTGTAAACGTTTTGTAATCCAACCGCAACACCTGCTAAACCTCTAGGTGTTGAAAATGCATCTGTATCTGCTATGGCACCGGGATTGGTAAAGTCTTGCTTACAAGCCACCAGACTTACGCCGGATAAAATGATTAAAAATATTTTTTTCATGTTAACTGTTTTAATGGGTTAGAAATTTGCTACAATACCGAATTGGAAAGTCTTCGGAATAGGTACGTTACCAAAGTCAACCCCTCTGAACAAACTGCTTTGTCCGGTGGCATTGGTTTCTGGATCGTAGCCTCTGTAGTTATCCCAAGAAATTAAGTTTCTACCAGTCAATGTTACGGTTAAGTTGCTGAATAAATTGCTGACTTTACCAAAAGCATATCCAACAGATAGTTCACGCAATTTGGTGAATGAACCATCGTCTACACGCCATTCTTCAATACCATATGTGCCGCTGATATAACCTCTTGGTAATTCGCCTCTGTGTTCTTTTTCTGCAAGTTCACTACCGTTACCAACCCCTTGTCTGGTTCTGAAATCGGCGTTAAATACTTCTGCGCCAGCTACTCTGTCTAATTGGAAACCGAATGTCCATTTTTTATAAGTAAAGCTGTTGATTAAAGTAGCGGTATACGTTGGGTTTGGTGAGCCCAATACTGTTCTCAAAATGGTAGAGTTAGGGCCTGTTGTAAATGGTAAGCCTGTTGCAGGATCAATGGTTGGTGTACCAAATGGTTGACCATTGGCAATAGGACCTCTTGCTGTTTGCGGAATGCCTGCTGGATTTTTAATTTCAGTACCATTAGCATTTCTTGCAAAGAAAGTAGAATAGAATACAGGGGCATCATATCCAGGAATCAAAGCAAATACCGCACCTGTTGGGGCTGCAAATGAAATGAACGGTACGCCTAAGTTTTCAATTCTGTTTTTGTTCTTATTAAAATTACCAGTGATTTCCCAAGAGAAATTTTTGTTTTTAATAGGCACTGCAGTTACCATGATTTCAAATCCTTTGTTGCTTAAAGAACCTACGTTCTTAGTTGCTGTAGGGAAACCAGAGCTTGGTGCATTGGTAATATTCGGTACCAATAAATCAGTCACTTTCTTGTTGTAATAGTTGAAGGTGAATTGCAATCTGTTACCCAATAAAGCGATATCTGTACCTATTTCCAATTCTTTCTGACGCTCAGGCTTTAAGTCTGAACTAATGGTAGCAGAAGGAGAGGTTAAGCTGGTTCTGCCTAAGAAAGGAGAGATATTGTAAATATTGAAACGATCGTAAGCACCAATACCAGTTAAGTTGCCACTTTCACCGTATGCTGCACGAACTTTAAATACATCTACTGTTTTTGCTAAAGCAGAATTTTTGAAAAATTCTGTTTCAGATAAAATATAGTTACCACTTACTTTAGGGTAGAAGAAGTTTCTATTGTTTTTATCAAACACAGAAGATCCATCAATTCTACCTGCAACCGTTACAAACAATTGGTTGTTGAACTTGAAGTTCTGTTGTAAGAAGAAACCACGAATGCTTCTTTCACTTCTGCCGTCTGAATTTGGTAATAAAGTACTACCACCAGTTGCAGTTGAAATCCCTGGTAATAAACCACGGCTTTGTGCTAAAATATAATTTGCTTTTTCATATTGCTCTGAATAACCAAACTGTGTTACTGAACTTAACTTACTGGTCAACTGTGTAGTATACGTAAAGTTTAAATCGTGGTTAAAGAACGTAGAATTAAAGCTTGCTGCACTCGCATAACCATTTAATGTAGGGTCCAAAGTTGCACCACCACCATAGAAGCCAGGGCTGGCATTGTATGGATAAGGAGGAATAAATGTGGTACCATTCTGAGCGATATTGTCTAAACCTGCTGTGTAATCAATGACCAAACCTTTTACTGGGAATAATTTAAACCCAATATTCGAAACGGTTCTGTTGGTAACGTTTCTTTGTTTGATATCATTGATAATGGTCAACGGATTCACACGTCCTCTTTCACCTACCGCTTGTAAATTACCATTCACGTCTCTTGCACGGATATTATGGAAATTGCCAATAATGGTCATTGAATTGATTGGAGAGAAGAAGCTGTTTCCATCAGGCAATTCATTGGTAGCGTTGTTGGTATAATTAATACCCGCGTTCCAACTAAACCAGTTGTTGACTTTGTTGTCTAAATTTAATCTGAAACCAAAGCGGGTATTGTCTGTATTTCTGATAATCCCTTGGTTGCTGTTATAATTTAAAGAAGCAAAATAACGCATCTTGTCTTGTCCGCCAGTGATAGACACGTTGTTGTCTGTACCATAGCCTGTTCTAAAAATATCGTCTTGATAATCGTAGCGGGTTACTGGTGTTGTGGTTGTAATGGCTGGTGTTAAAATGTCTTGTGTTAACGCACCTGGTCCGTCGGTTGGTCCGCCAAATTTGGTAGGAGCATCGTTAAATTCCAAACGCTTTCTCAATGAATTGCTGTTCACTTTAGTGCTGAAAGTAATTTTTGGTGCACCTGTTGAACCTCTTTTGGTAAAGATTTGAATTACCCCTGCATTGGCTCGGCTACCATAGATCGCTGCTGCTGCTGCACCATTCAATACTTCAATGCGATCAATATCATTTGGGTTAATGTCTACCATTCTGTTTTGTCCAACACTACCTGAACCATCGTAATCACTCATGGCATTGGTTACTCTTGCATTAGAGTTGTTTAAAATCACTCCATCAATAATGTACAAAGGATCAGAAGAACCAGAGATAGAACTAACACCACGGAGCTTGACGCTCATACCACCCGCAGGGTCTCCAGAGTTCTGTGTGATTTGTGCCCCTGGCACTTTACCTTGTAAAGAAGCAATGGCATTAGGGGAACCTGCATTGTTGATTTGACTTCCTTTTACAGTTCCAATAAAATTACCCAATTGCTTTTTGGTGGTTCCTTGTGAAGTACCTGTTACCACTACTTCATCCAAACCAGTGGCATCTTCTTTTAAACTGGCATCAAATGTGAAACTGCCGGTGGTACTGGTAATGTTTACATTCTTTTCAGCAGATCTAAATCCTACAGAAGAAATTTCAATGTCATACTTACCTTGTTTTAAGTTTACAACAAATTGATAAGTACCATCTACACTTGAAGCAGTACCTGCTCCTGAATTTTTGATGGTTACAGAAGCCCCTGGTATTGGCAGGCCTTTACTGTCCGTCACTTTTCCTTTAATGGTTGTTTGAGCTTGCAAGCCAATTGTCAATGTAATACCGAAGAGAAGGAAGCACAACTTCGATATAACATTGGCCTTGCCGTAGTTAACATTCATATGCGTATCGTTTTGGAGTTTTAAAACTATATAAATATATTATTTGTGCGGGAATTTCTTGTTTTTGTTTTACAAATGGGGAAAAATTGCTCAAAACTCAAGCTCAAAACCTTAAAAAAAGCATAAAACCGCAAAAAGGTGCAAAATTGACCACTCACTTAGGGGTGTATAAACTGTAGGTTTCTTTTAATCCCTTTGAACTTGGCCCGCTTTAATGGACTGTCTTTAAATGTCTGTTGAAATATGTCTTCACTCATGGCTTCCCATTCGCTTGTGCTCAAATTTAAAATGGCAGGTATTGGATTAAATGCAGTCTCTTGATGTGGCTGGCTGAATCTGTTCCAAGGACAAACGTCTTGACAGATATCACAACCAAACATCCAGTTTTTGAATTGTTCTTGTTTATCTGATGGCAATAGCGCATCTTTTAATTCAATGGTATAATAACTGATGCATTGACTGCCGTTAATGGTTTTATTGGGTAAGATGGCATCAGTTGGGCATGCGTCAATGCATTTGGTACAAGTGCCACAATAATCTTTTGCCAATGGATCATCGTAATTGAATGCTACGTCTACAATTAGTGTAGCGATAAAAAAAAAGGAGCCCGCTTGTTTGTGAATTAAGTTGCCATTCTTTCCAACCCAACCCAGTCCTGCATGCACGGCCCAAGCTCTCTCTAATACTGGTGCTGAGTCTACAAATCCTCTGCCATTGATATCGCCTATTTTAGTTTTTAATTCGGTTAAAAACAATTTAAGCTGTGCTCTGATGACTTCGTGGTAATCCTTACCCCATGCATATTTGGCAATCAAGGGGGCATGGGGTGATTGTTGTGCAGCAGGATAATAATTCTTCAATAACGTGATGACTGATTTTGCGCCGGGCACCAATTTTTCTGGGTTGATGCGCAGATCAAAATGATTTTCCATGTATTGCATTTTCCCATGCAAGCCTTTGTTTAACCATGCTTCTAATCGTTTGGCGTCTGCATCAAGTGGTTGGGCTTTGGCAATGCCACAGTAGTCAAAGCCATGTGATTGGGCTACTGTTTTTACAAATTGTGTATGTTGGTCTTGGCGCAGCATTAATTACATTTTGCAGGCATTTGCTCGTCGATGATTTTTTTCAATTTTAAATAGACGTCTTTTTTATCATCGGTGTTGATGTCTTTTGAAAAAAAGACCAAAGCATAGTTTCTGCAATAGTCAATGATGGGCCATGTTCCAAATAATCCTGGGCAGGCTAATACCATTGATTGACCATTTTGATCGGTTTCTAAAACCCATGCGCCCATGGCATAGTTGTAACCCTCGGCTACTTTGGGTGCATACTGTATCATACTGGCGGTTGTTTGTACTTCCATTAATTGTTTCACCGATGCTTCTGATAAAATACGCTTGCCATTGAATAAGCCTTTGTTTAGTAACATCGAACAAAAATTCATATAATCATTCGCAGTAGACTGGGCACCACCTGAAGGATTGATCCCAGTTAAGCTAGAAAAATTGGTGCTCCGCATTTGCAGTGGTCTCAAAATTTTTTCTTGCATCAATTGTTCAAATCCTCTTCTTAATGCCACTTCTAAATATCTGCCTACGATATTCATTCCAATATTACTGTATCTAAATGCCAGCCCTGGATTGGCGATGATGTCTCGTTTGCTGGCATACGATTCTATTTCCTCTTCTAGGCTATTGAATTTATTGCGTTTGATAAAATCATTCATTTTGACTGGTTCAGATTCAATGCCTGTTAAATGACTCAAACATTGTCTGATGGTGATATAGCCTTTACTGTATTTGGTAAATATGGGTAAGTGCTTACTGATTTTATCGTCTAAAGAAATTTTTCCTTCGTCTACTAAAACCATGATTAAAGCTGCGGTAAGCCATTTGCTGCTGCTGGCAATGGGCACTTGTGTTTTTGGTGTAAATTCTCCTGCGGTTTGATTGAATATGGTTTTTCCATCTTTGTACACTAGGATGGCATATTCTTTTCCCAATTCTTTTTTGGATGCTTTAATGGCTGCGTCTAGTGCTTCAAAATTATATTGTGCATTTGCAGACTGAAAAATTAACAGAAAAGACAGTCCCAGACTGACTATTACGCATGTAAACTTATTTTTTAACGCCATAATTTCCGAATTAAAGACTTGGATTATCATTTGATGCATTAAAGTTAAGTTAATCAACACAATTATGAATCTGAACAATTATACCATTAAAGCCCAAGAAGCCATTCAGGCTGCTCAACAAGTGGCTTATGCCAATAACAATCCTTCTATTGAAACTGAACACTTGTTAAAAGCATTAATTGCAGAGAAGGATTCAGCCATTGATTTTTTGTTAAAGAAAAACAATGTCAATCCTACTTTTTTAGAAGCTAAATTGTTGGAACAACTGAATAAGTTGCCCAAGATCCAAAATGGAGAGCCCGCACAAAATGCAGGCAGAGACTTTAGCAATGCTTTGCTCAAGGCTAACAGCGTGATGAGCGTCTTTAAGGATGCTTTTATCACCCCAGAACATCTCTTGATGGCTTTAGTGCAAATGAATGATGCAACTGGCAAGTTGTTAAAAAGCGCTGGCTTAACTGAGAAGGGTTTAACCACTGCCATCAATGATTTACGTAAAGGGGATACCATTCAATCTCAGGCTCAAGAAACCCAGTTGAATATGCTCAATAAGTTTGCGAAGAACTTAAACGATATGGCAAGGCAGGGTAAACTGGATCCAGTGATTGGGAGAGACGAGGAAATCAGAAGAACCTTACATATTTTAACCAGACGGTCTAAGAACAACCCTATTTTGGTGGGTGAACCTGGGGTTGGTAAAACTGCTATTGTGGAAGGTTTGGCCATGAGGATAGTGAATGGAGACGTCCCCGAGAATTTAAAATCTAAAATCATTTATGGTTTAGACATGGGCCAGTTGATTGCTGGCGCCAAATATAAAGGTGAATTTGAGGAACGTTTGAAAGGTGTAGTGAAAGAAGTCACGTCTAGTGAAGGAGAAATTATTTTATTCATCGATGAAATTCATACATTGATTGGCGCTGGTGGTGGTGAAGGTGCCATGGATGCAGCCAATATATTAAAGCCTGCATTAGCCAGAGGTGAATTAAGAGCCATTGGTGCTACCACGTTAAATGAATATCAAAAGTATTTTGAAAAAGACAAGGCTTTAGAACGTCGTTTTCAAAAAGTGGTGATTGACGAACCAACCGTTGAAGATGCCATTTCCATTTTGCGTGGTTTAAAAGACCGATACGAAACGCATCATCATGTGCGCATTAAAGATGAAGCCATTATTGCCGCAGTTGAATTGTCTAATCGTTATGTGACCGATCGTTTTTTGCCAGACAAAGCCATTGATTTAATTGATGAAAGTGCTGCCAAGTTGCGTTTGGAAATGAATTCAATGCCTGAAGAGTTAGATAAATTAGAGCGTCAAATTAGACAATTAGAAATTGAAAGGGAAGCCATTAAGCGTGAAGACGATGACGTGAAGTTAAAAGAGCTCAATATTGATATCAGCAATTTGGCTGTTGAACGCGATACGTTAAAAGCCAAATGGACCCAAGAAAAAGAATTGGTTGAAAAAGTACAAACAGCTAAAGCAACTATTGAACAATTAAAGCAAGCTGCCGAACAAGCGGAGCGTAATGGTGAGTATGGCAAAGTAGCGGAAATTAGATATGGTAAAGTAAAAGAACAAGAAACCATTATAACATCAGTTACTGAACAATTATTGAATAGTTCTGAAAAGCGTTTATTGAAAGAAGAAGTTGATGCAGAAGATATTGCCGAAAGTGTTGCCAAAGCAACCGGTATTCCAGTTGCAAAAATGTTGCAAAGCGAGCGTGAGAAATTATTGCATCTTGAAACTGAATTACACCAACGTGTGGTTGGTCAGGAAGAAGCCATCGTGGCGGTGTCTGATGCCATTCGCAGGAGCAGAGCAGGATTGCAAGATCCTAAGAAACCCATTGGTTCTTTTATTTTCTTAGGAACAACGGGTGTTGGTAAAACCGAATTGGCCAAAGCATTGGCAGCTTACTTATTTGATGATGAAACAATGATGACCCGTATTGATATGAGTGAATATCAAGAAAAGCATACGGTTTCTCGTTTAATTGGTGCGCCTCCAGGATATGTTGGATACGATGAAGGTGGGCAATTAACTGAAGCAGTTCGAAGAAAACCTTATAGCGTGGTATTGCTTGACGAAATTGAAAAAGCACATCCAGATGTTTGGAATATTATGTTGCAAGTATTAGACGATGGCCGTTTAACCGATAATAAGGGTAGGATGGTTAATTTTAAAAATACCATCATCATCATGACCAGTAATATTGGTAGTCATTTGATTCAAGAGGCTTTTGAAGGGGTAGAAGAATCTGGTATTGAGGAAGCTACTGAAAAAGCCAAATTGGAAGTGATGCAATTGCTTAAGCAAACCATTCGACCTGAATTTTTAAATCGGGTTGATGAAATGATCATGTTTAGCCCTTTGAATAAAGCACAATTAAAAGGCATTGTTCATATTCAATTAGCAGATCTTAAACGTTTGGTAGCCAACAATCATATACAATTGTCATTCAGTGATTATTTGATTGATTATTTAATTGAGCAAGGCTTTGATGCACAGTTAGGTGCCAGACCGCTTAAACGACTGATTCAAAAATTAATCGTAAATGCGCTCAGCAAAAAAATATTGTCTGGGGATATTGACAAAACGCAGCCTGTGTTGGTTGATGTCTTTGACGGCCTAGTAGTATTTAGAAATGAATAACCCTAAAGCTGAATTTGCTTAGAATTGCTGAAATTGGTAACTTTAAGAAAATTCATCTATGCGTTTGATATTATGCTGTTTACTCATCAATTTCAGCAATTTATTAATTGCACAAAATGTAACAATTGCAAAGCCAGTCCATCATTTTATTGAAGTGTATGATGAACGTGGTAAGCTCTTAAATAACAATGCTCCAGGTATAAAAGGTAGCCCTCTCTGGAAGGAAGATTTGCGTAATGCGACTGTTGAATTTTTTAATGGCAGAGTTTATAAGAATTTAAAAATACTTGTTAACCTAGTGAATGGTCAAATTAACTACATTGATAATAATTCAGAGTTTCAATTTATAGAACCAATCAAAAAAGTCACAATTTATCAAAGTGAGGAGGAGGGAAATGATTCTACGCAATTCATCAAATTGACAGCTTATGATTCATTATTGTATCAGGTAAAAGTTAAGGGATTAAATTATTATTTAATTAATCGCTTACATAAAAAAGTAGTTGAGAATTATGACTATGGTAAATCATCGAGTAATTTCGCATTTGAAATATTCAATGATTATTTTCTTTTAAATATTACTAATAATGCTATCCTTCCAATAAAAGGGAAGTCTCTTGATCAATTGTTTTACCAAGACTTAGATAAAGCATCTCAACTTTTTCCAAAGTTGAAAAAAAGAAAAAGTTTAAGTGTTCAAGAGATTAGTTCAATAATAGTTGCATTGTAAAAAAAGTTTTTTTGTTAAAATTTATTTAACAGGCAACGGCATCTAAACAGCCTGCGTCTATCTAGTACAAAAGCCGTCAATTAATTGACAGCGCTTAATTCCAAAAACTATATGCATATGTATACATAGCTGCAATTAGCAGCCTGCTATACTATTGCATTAACAAAAAAAAATGTACTAGATGGCATAATGCTACACTAAAACCTTCAACCATGAAAAAAACAAACCCCTTTTATTGGATTGCTGCATCAGCAATTTTAGTGTCTCTTGTGTTTACAGCTTGTAACAAAAACACATCCATTGAAAACCCCTTGGGTACACAGTCTGTAAGCCTTTATTTAACCGATGCGCCAGGTGTATTCGACAATGTATTTGTTGATATCAAATCGGTTTCTTTATTGATTGATACTAGTAAAGACACGCGTAAAAAAGATACTTGCAATTGGGATAGAATTGGCAGCTCTAGACATGCTAAGAATGATTCCTCCTTGGTTTGGCAAGATCTTGGCGTGAAAGCAGGCGTTTACGATATCTTAAAATTGCGCAATGGGGTAGATACATTGCTTGCAAAAAATACGGTGGTTAAAGGCGCCATCCGTTTAATCAAAATTGAATTAGGTACTTCGCATTCTTTGGTAAAAGACAGCATAGTATATCCATTGAATATTCCCTTCAATGAGCAGTCCTATATCTTAGTAAAATTAAAAGGACATGAGTGGGATGAATATTTGCCCAATGCCAGTCGTTTGTGGTTAGACTTTGATATCAGTCGTTCTATTGTTGAAAAAAACAACCAGTTTTACTTGAAGCCAGTAATTAAATTCTTTACAGTTAAATCTACCGCAAGTGTGTCTGGTAAAGTCACACCAAAAGAAGCCCAAGCAGTCATCACTGTGTTCAATAGTACCGATACAGCTTATGCTTTACCCAATCATGAAGGTCATTTTAAAATAAGAGGTCTGAAAGATGGTACTTATAGTGTATTTATCAATGCCTCAAATGGCTATGCTGACACCACTTTCACGAATGTTTCAGTGTCAAAAACCAAAGAAGCACAGTTAGGTTTGATCACCCTGAAAAAATAGTTGTTTATAGATCCCCTGATTTTACAATCCCGGCAGCATATGTTGTCGGGATTTTGTACTTTACAGGATGCAAAACAAATTTCTGCTTTATGGCGCCAATGGGTATACTGGTCGATTAATTGCTTCAATGGCTGCCGATTATCAACTGATCCCTGTTTTAGCCGGAAGAAACCAAGCAGTATTGGCTACCATGGCAAATGAGTTATCATTAGACTATATCGTGGTTGATTTAGATGATGAACAATTGCTTCAGGAAACATTGAAATCATTTAAAGTGGTGTTACATGCTGCTGGTCCATTCAAACATACCGCTTTAAAAATGGTCAATGCTTGTTTGGCTGTTGGGGTACATTATTTAGACATCACCGGTGAAATCCAAGTATTTGAAATGCTCAAACGAATGGACGCTTCTGCGCTCAATAAAGGTATTATGGTAATGCCTGGTGTTGGGTTTGATGTGGTGCCTACAGATTGCATGGCCAAGTTTTTGCACAATCAAATGCCTAACGCAACACATTTAAAATTGGCTTTCGCCACATTGGGTGGTAAATTGTCTCATGGTACGGCCACCACAATGACAGAAGGAATGGGTGAGGGGGGAGCAGTAAGAGAAAATGGTAAAATTGTTCGTAAGCCGTTGGGGCATAAAGGCCTTTGGGTCAATTTTGGCTTAAAGAAATTATTTGTCATGACCATTCCATGGGGCGATATTTCTACAGCATATACTACAACAGGGATTCCGAATATTGAAACGTATACTGGCGCATCGCCTAAAACTTTCTCCATGCTTAAATGGCAAGGCTGGTATAATTGGTTTTTAAAATTAGATGTCGTTAGAAATTATTACAAAAGAAAGATTAAAAAAATGCCCGCTGGTCCTGATGATGCCATGCGTCAAAAAGCGAGGTCATTGGTTTGGGGTGAAATATCTGCGCCTGGCCAAGCGCCTATTACTGCTACTCTTCAAGGTCCGGAAGGCTATACATTAACGGCCATCAGTAGTTTAATCATTACCCAAAAAGTATTAGCAGGCAATTATAAACCAGGTTATCAAACCCCAGCAGCTTGTTATGGTGCGGATTTGATCTTAGAAATTCCCGGTACTAAAAGACTATTGAATGGCGTCGAATAAAAAAGCGGCAGTTGGTTTTATTTTCATAACCATACTGATGGATGTAGTTGGGATCGGTATCATTATACCTGTTGTACCCAAATTGATTGCCGAGTTAATTGACAATCCAAGTGCTGGTGTTGCAGCAAAATATGGTGGCTGGCTAACTTTTTCATATGCTTTCATGCAGTTTTTGGTGTCACCAATTTTGGGTAATCTGAGTGATCAATATGGCAGAAGACCGGTGCTCTTATTTTCTTTATTGGGCTTTGGTTTAGATTATTTATTTGTGGCTTTTGCCCCTTCTGTTTTTTGGTTATTCATTGGTAGAATCATCGCAGGTATTACCGGGGGGAGCATCACCACCGCAACGGCATATATGGCTGATATTAGCACACCAGAAAACCGAGCTCAAAATTTTGGGATGATTGGTGCTGCTTTTGGTTTGGGTTTTATCATAGGGCCATTTTTAGGGGGAGTGTTAGGCGAATATGGTTCAAGGGTGCCTTTTTTTGTTGCAGCTGGTTTGGCTTTGGCCAATTGGTTGTATGGTTATTTTGTATTGCCTGAATCATTGGATAAAAGTTTGAGACGTCCATTTGATTGGAAAAGAGCCAATCCGTTCAACTCCTTATTGCGATTAAAAAAGTACCCTAAAGCTGCGGGTTTAATTGGGTCATTGGTCTTGATATATTTAGCAGCACATGCCGTTCAAAGCAATTGGACATTTTTCAATATTGAACGGTTTAAATGGAGTACCAAAATGATGGGCTTTTCTCTTGGCTTAGTTGGGGTATTGGTCACATTGGTGCAAGGTGGTTTGATTAGAGTGATTAATCCCAGAATTGGGAATGAAAAGAGTGTTTATATTGGGCTAGCACTCTACACTATTGGCTTAGTGTCTTTTGCATTTGCCAATCAAAGTTGGATGATGTTTGCGTTCTTAGTACCCTATTGTTTGGGTGGTATTGCAGGTCCTGCATTGCAATCCATTATATCTGGTAGTTTCCCGGCCAACGAACAAGGCGAATTGCAAGGTGCATTGACCAGTTTAATCAGTGTGACTTCTATTGTTGGCCCTTTAATCATGACCAGTTCATTTGCATATTTTACCGATGAACATGCCCCATTTTATTTTCCAGGAGTTTCTTTTTTAATAGGCGCAGTATTGATGTTGTTAAGTTTGGCTTGGGCTTTCTATGCGTTGCATATTAAACCTAATAAATAAAAAATGGCCCTGTATGCAGGGCCAGCATATCCCCCGATATGCGTCTTGAACAAACTATAACTTCTTGAGATCGTTTAGGATACTTGCCAATGATTTTTTCTGCGGCTTTAATG
>JAIXYL010000169.1 GCA_027490265.1 Sediminibacterium sp. | reverse complement strand
TAAGTTGCAAAAGGATTGCATTGTGGTAGGTATTGATAACGGACTAGACAAAAGAATTAATGAATACAATCCCTATGATCATTT
This sequence comes from Sediminibacterium sp., assembly GCA_027490265.1. GTDB lineage: Bacteria > Bacteroidota > Bacteroidia > Chitinophagales > Chitinophagaceae > Sediminibacterium. The sequence goes on along the minus strand of JAIXYL010000169.1, from coordinate 74,067 downwards.
TCAGTATGGAAAGGGATTGGGCAATGAATACGTTGATTTTCTAGCGCAAACGTTGAAACCTTATATTGACAGTAAGTATCGAACTAAAAAGGGCAGAGACTTTACTTATTTAGGCGGGAGTAGTATGGGCGGATTAATCAGTTGGTATGCTATGTTAAAGTATCCAGCAGTATTTGGAGGTGCAGCTGTTTTTTCACCATCATTCTGGATCTCCCCGCAAATTGCTATTGATGCTGAAAAATGGACAGGTCAGGATATGTTGCGTTTTTATTTTTATACTGGCGGTAAAGAAGACGCCAATTCGGTTTCGGATATGCAAAAAATTGCAGGTATATTACAAAAGAAATCATCGTCACAAATTAGAACAGTGGTAAATCCTATTGGCCAACATAATGAACAATATTGGCGGCAAGAATTTTCCTCTTTTTACGTTTGGATGGCAAATAATTGGAAAGAATGAAATATCTAAGTCTGCTTGTTTTGCAATTGGGTGCATGTTTGCTGCTGAAAGCTCAAATGCCCAATCCATTACCAACCAATGCACAGTTGAAGTGGCATAAAAATCAATATTATTTTTTTATGCATTTCGGCCCCAATACATTTACAGGAAAAGAGTGGGGGGATGGTAAAGAAAAATCGGAAGTCTTTAACCCCACACAATTAGACACGGATCAATGGTGTAAGGTTGCCAAAGAGGCAGGCGCAAAAGGCATTATTATTACGGCCAAACACCATGATGGGTTTTGTTTATGGCCTAGTCAATACTCAAAACATACTGTTAGAGAAAGTGGTTTTAAAAAAGATATTTTAGCCTTGTTGTCTGCTTCATGTAAAAAAGCAGGATTGCAGTTTGGCGTATATTTATCACCATGGGACCGCAATCATCCCGATTATGGTACCGATCGTTACAATGATGTTTTTGTGAATATGCTCACAGAAATTTTTCAAAATTATGGTCCAATTTGGGAGTTATGGTGGGATGGCGCCAACGGAGAGGGGCCTAATGGAAAGTTGCAAGTGTATGATTGGAAAAGGTACGAACAATTAATACGTCGCATTTCCCCCCAAACGGTCATTTTCAGTGATATTGGACCAGATATTCGATGGGTAGGCAATGAGAGTGGCTATGCTGGAAAAACCAATTGGAATTTATTAGATACATCAGGATTTAAACGTGGACATGGTGCCCCATCACAAGATACTTTGGGTACGGGAAACTACAGAGGTGCGCAGTATATTCCTGCAGAAGTAGATGTGAGTATTCGACCAGGATGGTTTCATAGAGATAGTGAGAATAGTCAAGTAAAAACAGCCGATCAGTTGTACAAAATTTATCTTGAATCTGTTGGAAGAGGGGCCAACCTATTGCTAAATGTTCCTCCCGATCATCGAGGATTGATTCATGAGAGAGACATTGCATCATTGATGGGGCTTAAATCTAAAATAGACATCATTGAGAAAACCGACTTATTGCAAAAAGCGGCATTGAATGAAGCAGGACCGGATAAACAACAGCCCAAAAAAACGAGTACTTGGTATTATATGCTAAAGACACCAGCTGAATTTACAGGGATTGTTTTACAAGAAGATTTAAAATATGGACAAAAAGTAGCTTCTGCAACCATTACATTGTCATTATACGGGGAACAAATATTTCAAGAAACCATTACCACAATTGGTAACAAGCGTATCATTCAGTTGCCCAAAACGATGGCAGCTACAGAATTGTCTATTGTGGTGAATGAATCAAAAGGGTTGCCAATTTTAAAGCGGGCCAAGGGATTTTAGGGCAAAGGCTTAATGCAAGATTTTATGTTCGTAAGCCCATTTAACCAATGAAAGTAAATTGTTGGTACCTGTTTTCCGGAAAATATTTTTCCGATGGGTTTCAACTGTTCTAACGGCAATGCATAAAGCATCTGCGATTTGTTTGTTAGACAAATCTTTTTCCATTAAACCAATGACTTCAAGCTCCCTCTGCGTTAAATGTGCCAGGGTGATTTCATTTTGGGTAGTTTGGTGGGATGCTAATGCATCTAAAATAATATCTGGAAAGTATTGCCCTCCAGCAGCAATTTTGTGAATGGCTGCCACTAATTCAGTTGCGTTGGTTTGTTTTAATAAGTATCCATTGATAGAGGCTTTATTGATTAATTGGTCAATTACAACGCCTTCACCATTCATGCTTAACGCAATGATTTTGATGGATGGGAAAGATTGGCTGACGATTTCTGCTAATGCCAAACCAGTCATTTCTGGCATCATCACATCAGTTAACAAAACATCTATGGGGTAATGCGCTAAATGCGCAAGCATGGCTTTGCCATCATTGGCTGTACAAACAATTTGAATATTGGGTTGATGGTTGAGCAAAGCAGTTAATCCATCAATCACTATTTGGTGGTCATCAACTATACCGATACGAATCATGATAAATGGGGGGTATTAGCTTTTGCTAAAGGTATAAAAATTGCCACTAAAGTGCCTTGATTAACTTTAGAATTCCACTCAACCGTGCCTTCAAGATAATCAATACGAGATTGAATATTTGATAAACCAATCCCATCATTATTGCTTCTTGCACCAACATCAAAACCGATCCCATTGTCTTCAATCATTACATCTATGCCATCAATAGATTTAACAATAGAAATGTCTAGCTTACTGGCTTTCGCGTGTTTGATCACGTTGTTGACACTTTCTTGAATTACTCGATAAAGCACTGTTTCAATATGCGATGGCAATGGCTCTTTTAGGCCTTCTGTTGCTAGGTTAATTTTTAAGTTTCGTTGGTTGATTTGTCCTATAAAGTCTTGAACGGCATTCACCAATCCTTTTAATAACAAAGCATTGGGCATCATTGTATGACTAACCTGTCTGACTTCATTACAACTTTCATTGACCAAGGTTAATGATTTTTCAAGAAGTGCAGCTGTAGATGGATCAGTATGGGTTAATTGTTGTGAAAGCGCTTGCAAATTCATCCATGCGGCAGACATTAATTGGCCAACACCGTCATGCAAGTCGCTGGCAATTCTTTTTCTTTCTTTCTCTTCTGCATCAATTACCGCAATTGCAGCTTTCTTTTGTTGATCTAATAAGCGCTCTTGATGAATGCTTTCTTGAATGGCTTTATGTCTTCTATATGCAAAATAAATAACCAATCCAATCAAGCAAATACTAAACAGTACAAATGCAATTTGATTGTTCTTCTTACTGACTTCTAATGCTTTGATTTGATTTTGTTCTGCAAGACGTTTTATTTTATCTTCCTTAATGCTAGAGTCAAGCCTTGCCTCCAGCAATTGCTTATTTTGTTCAGATAAAAGCAGGCTATCAGAAACAATTTGTAAATCAGCGTCTGCTAATTTTAATTTTTGTTCTGCAATTTTAAACAGACTCTGATTGATGGCCAATTGTTGATTTGAGATCTCTAAAGATTTAATTGAGTCAGATTTATTTAACAGCGCTATCGTGTATTCTTTTTTTTGAGTTTCGTATTTGGTTTGTAATTCGTTCACGTCTTTGATGACTTTCTCACCCATGAATTTTTCATTAATGCGCATGTATTTGGTTCTGTAAACCAACGCACTTTGATAATTTCCCATGGCTGAATCTAAGGATGACCGATGGTTATAAATTTCCCCAAAACTATAATCATCTGCCTTTGTTTCAATTGCTGTTTTTTCAGCTTTTTCATACCATTCTAATGCTTCTGTTTGTTGATTCAAACCAGCAAGAGAAAACGCAACATTTTGTTCAATCAATGCCACGCCAGCTTTTGATTGATTCAAATTGGCAAGCTCTAATCCTTTCTTAAGTAAAGGAATGGCAGATGCATAGTTTTTTTGTCGAATGTTCATGGCGCCCATATTATTGTACACCACTTGCATGCCTCTTTTAAAATCTACTTTATTAAAATTGTCTAAACTTTTGCTAAGCGCTTCAAGCGCCGTTGGATAATCGTTTAAGTCTACATATACATTCGCTAAGTTTACGTATGCAATACCAAGGTTTCTCCAATCTTGTGAAACAGCATTGGCTTTGATGGCCATGTTAAAGTACTCTATGGCTTTGGGGTAATTTTTGGTTTGATAAAATAACCTACCGATATTGTTTTGGGTTGCACCAATGGTTTTAGTATCGTTTAATTGTTCCTGAATTTCTAAAGATTTAATAAGATATACCAGCGCTAATTTGGGCTCTGTTTTTTCAGTGAACATGGTTCCAGCATTATGATAAAGAACGCTCAGTGCTTTTTGGTCATTAGATTTTTTATAAATGGATTCGGCTTTTTCAAAATAGCTGGATGATTCTTCAAAGTTACCCATTAAGGAATGGGCTTGCCCCAACATGGTATAATTTGCCCCTATCTCTTTTGTGCGTTTTACTTGTTGCCATATTGCCGCTTCCTGTAACAATAAAGGAATGGCTTTTTGTGGAACTCTTTTAATGATGAAGTAATTGGCTTTAGCTCTTAATGCAGCCGCCAGTCCAGGTTTAAATGATAAAGCAGTTGCGGCATTACTCGCCAAGTTAGCATATTTGAATGTGTTGGCTGAATCCGCAAAAGAGTAATAGAAGGCTAATTGTGTAGCTTGGTTTAAGTGATTGGTGTCTTTAATGGTGCCAGGAAAGGTTTTTAACAATGCTTCAATGTCTTTTTGATATTGGGCATGTAATGAACTTGCACACAAAAAACAAAAAAATAGGGCTATAAGCCACTTGAATGGTTGCTTCATATTCTAAATGTGACCCCTTCAATGGCCAATTGCGTATTGGGAAAAACGTCTATTGCTTCTTTTAAATAGTCGTGTAGTTCTTCAAATTTACTACTGAAATGCCCCAGCAATAATCCACCGGCATTTGCTTTTAGAGCAATGGTGGCTGCTTGAGCTGTGGTCGAATGAAATCGGGCCGCTGCACGATCTTCCATGCCATTTAAATAAGTAGCTTCATGATAAATCATGGTCACATTTTTAGCAATGTCAGCCAAATTTTCATCATAAATAGTATCGGCACAGTAGGCATAACTTCTTGCAGGTGAATTGTCTGTTGTTACTTCGTCGTTATAAACAACAGTGCCATCTTTACTGGTATAGTCGTAGCCCATTTTTAAAGATGGATAAAATGCAGACGGAATATGGTGTGCCACAGCCTTATCCTTGTCAACTTTTTTGGGCAGTTTTTTTTCTCTTACAAGAAATCCCCAACAAGGAATTCGATGTTGTGTTTGAAAGGTTTCAACAGAAAATTTAGCGGTATCTAAAATAAGCCCAGCTTTGTCTAAAGGATGAAATATCAATTCATAAGGCAGGGTAGTAGACGCCACTTTTAATTGTAAAGCAATGATTTCTTCCAAGCCAGCGGGTGCAAACAAGTGCAATGGCTGTTCTCGGTTTAACAATGCCATACTGCTTAATAAGCCAATTAGTCCAAAATAATGATCGCCATGCAAATGAGAAATGAAAATATGGTTGAGCTTGCCTCGTTTAATTTTATAACGAGACAATTGCATTTGGGTACCTTCTCCACAATCAATTAAAAGCAGTTGATCATTGATCGTTACAATTTGGGCACTAGGGTGCCGATCGTAAGCGGGTATTGCCGAATTATTTCCTAAAATGGTTACAGCGAACATAAACTGTTAAAAATGATTTGGTTGTACTGATTGAAGATAAGACAAATTATTATTTTTTATGCTGCATAACTCTAACATTTTATATAGATTTATACGAAATTTGACTTGGTTGGACCTAAATATACAATGGAAGCTAAAAAAATGCAGATAATTTGTATTTTTTAAGGAAAAATGGTACTTTTGCACCGAAAAAAAAGAAAGAGTCTAATTCCGGAGTCTATTTAAAAACTTAGAGATGCCTTATTTAACTACAGAAAGAAAAGCCAGCATTTTTGCTGAATTTGGTGGAAAAGCAAGCAACACGGGTTCAATTGAAGCGCAGGTTGCAATTTTAACTGAGCGTATTGCGCATATTTCAAAGCACTTACAAGCAAACAAACACGATCATTCTACACAACGTGGTTTGATGATGATGGTTGGTCAGCGTAAGCGTTTGTTGGCTTACATGCAAAAGCATAACTTAAGCGGATACCGTGCACTAATTGAGAAATTAGGTCTGAGAAAATAATTCTTCAGTCATGTTATAAAACCATTCCCAACTCACAAGCCTTTGTAGTTGGGAATAGTTGTTTTATCCTGTATCTTTCAACAAACCTTAGAAACCAGTGATGGGTGCATTTTAGTACGCCTCACTACATTAATCAGATTATGTTATCACAACCAATAAGTGTTCAATTTAACCTAGACAACCAACGTCAGGTAACTTTAGGAACTGGTAAAATGGCGCGTCAAGCAGACGGTGCTGTTACCGTTCAACAAGGAAACTGTATCATTATGGCAACCGTTGTTGCCAATAAGGAACCCAAAGATGGGCAAGACTTTTTTCCTTTAAGTGTAGATTACCAAGAAAAATTTGCTTCAGCGGGTAGAGTGCCAGGCTCATTTTTTAAGCGTGAAGCCCGTTTGAATGATTACGAGATATTAACCAGTCGTTTGATTGATCGTGCATTAAGACCATTGTTCCCTGAAGATTATTTGTGTGATGTTCAGGTATTGGTGAGTTTAATTTCAAGCGATGCAGAAATACTGCCTGATTCATTGGCTTGTTTAGCAGCATCTGCAGCATTGGCTGTGTCTGATATTCCAATAAAGGAAATCATTTCCGAAGTTAGAATTGCTCGCGTGAATGGTCAATTCATCATCAATCCAACAAGATCTGAATTGGCGAATGCTGATTTAGAATTTTTGATTGCAGCCACTGAGAAAAACTTGATGATGGTGGAAGGTGAGGCAAAAGAATGTGCAGAAGCCGATTTGGTAAAAGCCCTTGAAATTGCGCACGATGCCATTCGCATTCAAATTAAAGCCCAAGCTGAATTAAGAGCAAAAGCGGGTGTTACTACCAAACGCGATTACAAAAAGCCTGAACAAGATGAGCAAATCAAGGAATTGGTTTACAATTTTGCAAAGGATCGCGTGTATGAGATTTCAAGAAAAGGATCAGCCAAGCATGAGCGTTCAGATGCATACAGTGCATTGAAGGATGAAATCATGGCCAGCCTTCCTGAAGATGTAACCGATTTGCAAAAGAAATTGGCTAAAAAATATTACGAAGACCTTAAATGGGAAGTTGTACGAAATATGATTTTAGAAGATCGTATTCGTTTGGATGGTCGTCAATTAGATGAAGTTAGACCATTGGCAATGGAAGTAGAACCACTACCTACTCCACATGGTTCTGCATTGTTCACAAGAGGTGAGACCCAGTCTCTTACCACAGTTACCTTCGGAACTAAATTAGATGAGTTGTTGTCTGAAACTGCTGCCAAATCTGAATATTCTAAATTCTTCTTGCATTATAATTTCCCACCATTTTCTACTGGTGAAGTAAAAATGATGCGCGGAGTTGGTAGAAGAGAAGTGGGTCATGGTAATTTAGCACAAAGGTCATTAAAACAGATGATGCCTTCTTCAACTGATTTTGCATACACGGTAAGAATTGTTAGTGATATTTTAGAAAGCAATGGATCATCTTCTATGGCAACTGTATGTGCGGGTTCATTGGCATTGATGGATGCAGGTGTTCCTGTACCAAAACATGTCAGTGGTGTAGCTATGGGATTGATCACACGTGAAGACGGCAAGTATGCGATCTTAACCGATATCTTAGGTGATGAAGATCATTTAGGTGATATGGACTTTAAAGTTACGGGAACCCGTGACGGTATCTGCGGCGTACAAATGGATATTAAAGTAGATGGGTTAAGCATGGAAGTGATGATGGAAGCCTTAACACAAGCAAGAGCTGGTAGATTGCATATTTTGGATGCCATGTATGACTGTATTCCAGCGCATCGTCCTGAAGTAAAACCACATGCGCCAAGGATGGTTAAATTAATCATTGATAAAGAATTCATTGGTGCGGTGATAGGACCAGGTGGTAAAGTGATTCAAGAAATTCAACGCGAAACTGGTGCTACCGTTAATATTGAGGAAGTGGGCAATACTGGTGAAGTAAGCATTTTCTCTGCATCAAAAGACAGCTTAGACAAAGCAGTTAGTTGGGTGCGCAGCATTACTGCGGTACCAGAAGTTGGAGATGTTTATGAAGGCCCAGTAAAAGGCATTAAAGAGTTTGGTGCTTTTGTAGAATTCATGCCAGGTAAACAAGGTTTATTACATATCAGTGAAATCAGCTGGAGCCGTTTAGAATCCATGGACGGTCTCTTCAAGGAAGGCGATATGGTTAAAGTGAAATTAGTTGGCTTAGATCCTAAGACTGGTAAATTCAAATTGAGCAGAAAAGTATTGATGCCAAAACCAGAAGCAAAACCAAGAGAGCAAAATCCGCAAAACGAAGGATAGAATTAATTTATCAATCATAGTCAATGGCCCGAATTCGGGCCATTGATATTTAAATCATGCCTATGTCTCAACAATATTGTGAAGTGATTATTTCGTTGACCAATCAACCTGAATCATTGTCAGATCAGTTGGTCGCACAATTATCAACCATTGGATACGACGGTTTTTTAGAAGAAGCGGACGCTTTGAAAGCATACATTGCTTTTGATGCGTTTGATGCTGCATCGTTGACTAATTTAATTGAACCATTGGCGTTACAATATGAAATGACCATCATTGAAAAGCAGAATTGGAATCAGGTTTGGGAATCCAATTTCAGTCCCATGCAAGTAGGACATTTTGTTGGTGTTCGAGCAGCTTTTCATCCTCCAATACAAGATGTTGAACATGAATTAATCATTACGCCCAAAATGAGTTTTGGAACCGGTCATCATGGTACTACTTATTCAGTTATGCAATTGATGCAAGGCATTGATTTTAAGAACAAATCTGTATTTGATTTTGGCACAGGCACGGGTATATTGGCCATTCTTGCTGAAAAATTAGGCGCATCTTCTGTTTTAGCAATTGACAATGATGCATGGTGTATTGAAAACGCAGAAGAAAATGCATTGGTAAATCATTGTCATTCAATCATGATTCAATTGGCTGATCAATTAAGCCTTAATGAGCAGTATGATATTGTCATTGCCAATATCAATCGCCATATTTTAGAAGCCAATTGGCCTTATTTCCCAAAAATTGTGAAATCAAATGGACAACTTATTTTAAGCGGTTTATTGGTGTCTGATGAAGCTGCTATGATAGAACTGTCTAAGGAATATGGGTTCAAACATGAACAAACACTTGAAAAAGAGGGGTGGGTGGCCATACAATTTTCATTTATTTAAGTTCGTTTTAGGTTAAGAAATTATTAACTTAGATAATTGTTTATCTTTGTATCCCCAATTTATACGTACATGAACGAAGTTTTATTGATTTTGTTGGCATATTTCATTGGTTCGGTGCCAACAGCAGTTTGGATAAGTAAGTATTTTTTCAAGATAGATATTAGAGATTACGGTAGTGGAAATGCAGGTGCAACCAATACCTTTAGAGTGTTGGGTTCTAAGTGGGGTACTATTGTAATGTCCGTAGATGTTCTCAAAGGTGTAATTGCCACTTCTCTTTATATTTTGTTACCATATTATTTAACGGATGAGTGGGATAGAACCAATTTCATGATTGGTTTAGGATTGGCCGCTGTGTTAGGTCATATTTTTCCTATTTGGGCTGGTTTTAGAGGAGGCAAAGGGGTTGCTACATTATTAGGTATGGCCGTAGCCATTCAACCCTTGGTTGCATTATGTTGTGTGGGTGTGTTTTTGTTGGTCTTGTATCTAACGCGTTTTGTTTCATTAAGTTCAATATTAGCAGGGGTGTCTTTTATGGTGTTTATTCTATTCATATTTAATGAGAAGGAAACACTCTATCGCATTTTTGCAGTATTGGTGGCACTGATGGTGATACTAACCCATCAAAAAAATATCGGAAGAATCTTAAAAGGTACAGAAAGTAAGATCCCATTGTTTAGATCAAGGGATAAGGCAGGGCGTAGAAAGTAATTGTTGAATTTGTACTTAAGTTTTTACATGAAGAAAGTTGTTTATTACGTATGCATTGTCACATTCGTTGGAATGTTTTTGGCTTGTCAACGCAATGCTATTACGGGTCGCAAACAATTAAGTTTAGTGCCCGAAGCAGAAGCACAGTCTTTAGCAGCAGGCCAGTATCAATCATTTCTGAATACCAATAAAGTGGTAACTGGCAATGCAGATGCACTAATGGTTAAAAGGGTTGGCGAAAGAATCGTTAATGCTATTAAAGCCTATTATCAACAAAAGGGATTGTCCCAAGAATTAGCAGGCTACACCTGGGAGATCAATTTAGTGAACGATAAACAAATGAATGCTTGGTGTATGCCAGGTGGCAGGATTGTAGTTTACACAGGTATTTTACCCGTTACAAAAAATGAAGCGGGCTTAGCCGTTGTGATGGGACATGAAATTGCACACGCTTTAGCAAAACATGGCAGTGAACGCATGAGTCAAGCGCTTTTTCAACAAGGTTTAGGGGCTGGCATTTCTATTGCGATGTCTAGCAAACCTCAATTGACACAAGACATTTTTAATGCTTCTTATGGAATCGTATCTGGTGCAGCTATGCCAGCTTTTAGTAGAAGTAATGAATTAGAAGCAGATCGTTTTGGTTTAATGTTTTCTGCATTGGCTGGATATGATCCAAGAGAAGCCATTTTATTTTGGAACAGAATGTCTGCGGCGGCTGGTAACAATTCCAATACCCCTTCTATATTAAGTACACACCCAAGTGATGCTGAAAGAATTGCTGCACTTGAAAAAATCATGTCTAGTACTATTCAGAATTACTATAAAAAGTCATAACATTTTTTTAACTTTGCAACTTTAATTGCATATAAATTCCTCTAAGGCATGTCGAATCAAACACTACTCGAAAAACTCCAATTGAAGGATGAGAAAAATTTACTCATTCAAGGTTTGCCTTCTTCAGTAGAAAAACAGTTTGCCAAACTAACCTACGCGAAAAATATTACGCCCTTATTAAAGAGTAAAAAAGTAGATTTTGCATTGGTATTTGCTTTGAGTGAGCAGCAGTTAAAAAATTTATTAAAGGAAGTTATTCCTGCATTGCATAATGAAAGCAAACTATGGATTGCCTATCCAAAAAAGACCAGCAAAATAGCCTCTGATTTAAACAGAGATTGTAGCTGGGAGTGTATTACAGCCCAAAATTTTGAATGCGTTCGTCAAGTGGCATTAGACCATGTTTGGAGTGCTATGCGTTTTAAAAAGACCGATCAAATCCCTAATAAAGAACGAAATTTTTCCGAAGCCAAATTAGCCGTAAACGGGGTTGATTTTGAAAAGCGTTTGGTGAAAGCCCCAGTTGAATTAGATCGTTTGTTTACTACACACGAAGAAGCCAAAGAATTTTTTACCTCATTGTCTTTTACTAACCAAAAAGAATACGTCAATTGGATAGAAGGGGCTAAAAAAGAAGAAACCCGCAAAAGAAGATTAGAAACTGCGCTTGAGAAATTATTGGCCGGAAAAAGCAATCCTTCCGAAAAATAATCATTGCAGTTAAGCTTTGGTTTCTAGTTCAATCACTTGTTCAAATACGGTTTCATACTCAGCATTCAGTTGAGCAATTTCTTGTTTGATAGACTGGTACGCAGATTCAAGTGCCGTAAACTGTGCTTGATTGGTATAAGTTGCAGGATTACCCAATTCTATTTCAATGTCTTTTTGTTTGTCTTGTGCTTGTTCTAAGGATACTTCAATCTGTTTGAGCCGACGTTGTTGTTTCTGAAGCTCTTTTTGTAATTCTTTATTGATGGGCAAGCTGTTTTTTTCTGGCTGTTCAATTGGTTTTGCTACCGCTTGTTTTGGTGCAGGCTTTTCATTGTTTGTACCATCAATTCCAAGTTGTTTTTTTTGCTTCTCCATTCTTTCATTCCACTCAACCCATTCTTGGTAATTGCCTTTAAATTCCTTGATTTGATGGTCAACAATTTCCCAAATTTTATTGGCAGTTTTTGAAATGAAATAGCGATCGTGACTCACCAAAATATACGAGCCTTCATATTTATTTAAGGCGTCGGCTAATAACTCAACTGAATGCATGTCTAAGTGGTTGGTAGGCTCATCCAAAATGAGAAAGTTGCCTCTGCTCACAATGGTTTTTGCCAATGCTACTCTGGCTTTTTCTCCTCCACTGAGCACCCTTATTTTTTTATCAACGTCTTCGCCGCTGAACAAAAATGAGCCCAATAAACTTCTTAATTCTACATCGGTTTTCTTGCTTCCACAACTTTGTAATTCTTCTAAAATATTATTAGTCATGGTCAAAGCTTCCAGTTGGTGCTGTGCATAAAAGCTTTCTTCTACATTATGCCCCCAGACACGTTCTCCACTGAATGTTTCAGTACCTGCAATCATTCTCAAGAGGGTAGACTTACCCTTTCCATTCGCCCCAATTAATGCAATTTTATCACCTCGTTCAATTTCAGCAGATGCCTTATCTACAATGGTCAAGTTTCCGAAGTTTTTGGTCACTTCTTTTAATGTCACCAATATTTTTCCAGGTACTTTTTCTAATTGGAAATTGATGCGCATATTGGGTCTTTCTAATTGTACATCTTCTATCTTATCTAATTTGTCTAATCTTTTTTGTACACTTTGTGCCTGAGCAGCTTTACTGGCTTTGGCTTTAAATCGTTCTATAAAGCGTTCCTGTTGGCGAATATAATCTTGTTGGTTTTCAAATGCTTTTTGTTGCATTTCAATTCTGATTTCTTTCTCTGTTTCATAGAATTCAAAATTGCCCGAATAAATATGCAATTGTTGTTGGTACAATTCCACAATTTTATTGACCATTCTATTCAAGAAAAATTTATCGTGACTCACAATCACCACACTGCCTTTGTAATGAATCAAGTATTTTTCTAACCATTCAATAGAGGGTAAGTCTAAGTGGTTGGTTGGTTCATCCATTAATAAAACATCGGGCTGTTGCAAAATCATTTTGGCAAGCAGTACACGCATTCTCCATCCACCACTGAATTGTTTGTAAGGTTTTACTAAGTCTTCGTTTGAAAAACCAAGTCCGTGTAATACTTCTTCAGCCTTGTGTTGAATATTGTATCCGTCTAAAACATCCAATTCATGCAAGCTGTCGGTATATCTAATCAATAGTTGTTCGTCTTCAGGATTTTTCTCCAATTCAATGCCCAATTGTTCAATCTCTTTTTCTAAAGCGCGCACTCTTTCAAATGCCCCCAATGCCACTTCAGTGATGTTTTCATTGGTGTCAAAACTTAACAGATCTTGATGCAAGTATCCGATAGTGGTTTCCTTGCTTTTTTCAACAGTGCCTTTAGATGGCGTGTATTCTCCAACCAATACCTTCAAAAGGGTTGATTTTCCCGTACCATTGTATCCAACAAGGCCAATCCGATCACCAGGCTGAATATGCCAAGTTGCATCAGCCACAATTACTCTTGCACCAAATTCGAACGTTACATTTTGAAAACCAATCAGCATTGAGGTATTTATTTTGCGTGCAAAGGTAATTGGAATGAACTCCCAAATGAAATTGCTTTAAATTTGTTCATAAATAAGCGAATATGAAACAAATCGTGGCCATCCTGTTTTTTGCTGTTTGTCTCTCTTGCCAATCGGGAACAACGGTTGATAACCAACCTGTTGCTGCGCTTAAAGTAAAAGGGGAAAGCGTCAATACGGCTGTATTTAATAGTGCTTTTAAAAGTTGTTTGGGCCAATATTACGCCTTAAAAGATGCTTTTATTGACGAGAAAATGCCTGATATTGACAGCGCTGCCAACGATTTACAAAAAGCAATTCAATCTTTGCCACTCAATGAGTTAAAATCGGATACTGCTCAAAAAGCAGCCAATATTTTAATTGAGTCTATTGTGTCTGAATTAAAAGGTTTAGCGGGAGAAACAGATATTGAAGAAAAACGCAAAGCATTTCAAATGATTGGAGAACAATTTCTGGTATTGATTGCTAAAGTTCAGTACGATCATGAAATCATTTATAATCAATACTGCCCAATGGCTATGGATAATAATGGGGCCAGTTGGTTAAGTCAATCGGCCGATATTAAAAATCCATATTTACCAAAGACCATGCTTGAGTGTGGCGAAGTAAAAGATACATTGAATTTTGTTGCAAATTAAGGTTGTTACGAACCATTGCGTGATCTAGTTGTTGAAGTAGTATGAAAAAAGTATATCTGTTAGTTGTATTGTTACACATTGTTTTATATGCAACAAGCCAAGAAAAAATCACACTAAACGGATATATCAAAGATGCTTTGTCTGGTGAAACATTAATTGGTGCAACCATTAGTGTAAAAGGATCTGGCAAAACGGTTACCAGCAATAATTTCGGTTTTTTTTCAATCACTTTACCCAAAGCAACCTACCAATTGTCCTGCAGTTTCATTGGGTATCAAACTAAAGAATTTGAGATTGAATTGGTGAATAATGTAGAACAAGTGATTCAATTGATGCCCAATTCAGCAGTGGTATTACAAGACGTAACCGTTACTACAAGAAAGCGCGATAACAATGTTAAGACAGCTCAAATGGGCAAATTGGATTTGTCGGTAAATACTGCAAAAGCAATGCCCGCTTTCTTGGGTGAAGTAGATATCTTAAAGACTTTGCAGTTAATGCCTGGCGTTAGAAATGCTGGTGAAGGAAATGCAGGGTTCTATGTACGTGGCGGCGGCCCTGATCAAAACCTCATTTTATTGGATGATGCCGTAGTTTATAATACCGGACACTTGTTTGGTTTTTTCTCGGTATTCAATGCAGATGCAATCAAAAACGTGAGTTTAATTAAAGGTGGCATGCCTGCTCAGTATGGGGGACGTTTGTCTTCAGTAGTAGATATAGCCATGAAAGAGGGGAATACCAATAAAACGCAAATTGATGCGGGCATTGGGTTGATCGCATCTCGATTTTCGATTCAAGGCCCAATCAAAAAATCGAAATCATCCTATATTGTTTCTGCAAGACGCACTTATATTGATGCCATTACAAAACCTTTAATTAGTAAAACCAGCGACTTTTATGGTTCTGGTTATTTCTTTTATGATTTGAATGCAAAAATGAATTTTCAAATTTCTGAAAAAGATCACTTATACATCAGTGGATATTTTGGACGAGATAAATTCAATTTTAATAATGCTGCCAGATCCTTCAAAACCTTGATTGATTGGGGAAATGCAACTGCTACAGTAAGATGGAACCATGTGTTTAATAAGAAACTGTTTTCGAATACCACATTGGTTTACAATGATTATCATTTTAATTTGAATGGTGCGCAAAACGATTTCAACATCAATTTGTCTTCAGGCATTAGAGACCTGACAGCCAAAACAGATTTTGATTATTATATCTCTCCAGAACACAAGCTAAAATTTGGGGCTTTATTCACGCACCATACCTTTTTGCCGAATATTGTAAGCGGTAATCAAGACAGTGTAGTTTTTACGCCGAATAATGCGAGCAAAAAATATGCAAGAGAATATGCTTTTTATGTGCAAGATGATTGGGATATCTCCAATAAGTTAAAACTAAATATCGGCCTGCGATACAGTTTGTTTCAACAAACTGGTGCATATACCAATTATACCAGAGATATCAGTGGCAACAAATTAGACAGTACAGTATATGGCAGCGGTCAGGTGGTGCAACAATACGGCGGAATCGAACCAAGAGCTACTGTTCGTTATACGATTAATGAAACCAGTTCAATCAAAGCAGGCGTAACGCGTAACCTACAATATATCCATTTGGTGACCAATGCAGGCTCAACATTGCCAACTGATTTATGGGTACCTAGTACCTTAAGAGTTCGGCCACAATTAAGCTGGCAATATGCTGCAGGGTATTTTAAAAACTTTAACCAGGGCATGTTTGAAACCTCATTGGAAGTATACTACAAAACAATGGAGAATCAAATTGAATATCGTGAAGGCTATACACCATCTTTAAAAGATCCTGAAGAAGAATTTGTTTTTGGCAGAGGCTGGAGTTATGGCGCAGAGCTCTTTATTAATAAAGTCAAAGGTCGATTAACTGGTTGGATAGGGTATACTTTGGGCTATACATGGAGACGATTTCCAGACTTAAATCAAGGTCAGAAATTCCCGAGCAGATACGATCGCAGACACGATTTGTCGGTTGTAGCCAATTATACCATCAATGAAAAATGGAAGATTTCTGGAGTATTCGTTTATGGAACGGGCAACGCCGTTTCAGTACCTGAAAGATTTTATTTTATAGGGGGGATCTTATCTCAACAATACAGTGGAATCAATGCATATAGAATGGCAGCGTATCACCGAATGGATTTTGCAGCAACGTATACACCAAAACCCAAAAAGGAGCGGAAATACAGTACCAGTTGGGTATTCAGTTTATACAATGCTTACAGCAGGGCTAATCCGTACTTTTTGTATTTTGATCAAGAAGGTTCAGCAGCCAATGGTACGTTAAACGTTTCAGCCAAACAAGTATCCTTGTTCCCAGTGTTGCCCTCTGTTACTTGGAATGTGAAGCTCTAGTGTTTGGGCACATATTCAATCACTACTTTAGCGTTTCTATTTTCGTTTGAAGATAAAAATACTTCATACCGTTTTTTACCAGCAGTGATGACCATTAAAGCCGTATTAGGTGGAATTTCACCTAGGTTTTCTGCTACTACAACCAATTCATGGATATTCTCTTCAGGGCTGCATTTGATTTTGATTGAAATGGGGTTGAATGCCAGTCGGCCATGTTTTACGATTTGTTGATTGTTATGAAACACACTAATGGTATCATTATCAATGGTACCATTGTCAAACAAATCCACTTGAATATTTTCATCTTCCACCACAATGGTTTTAACCAATTTATTTTCTCTTTCTAACAACACTTTTGGCACAGGAACAGCTCTTTTTTCTCTTGCTTGTGTTTCGGCATGTTCTCGTTTAATGTGAGGCTGTGCAGGTAGCTCCTCTGTTTTTGGTTTAACTGGCGCTTCATTCATTGCTTTTTGCGGAGCAGTGGTATTGGCTTTAGGTGGAATGGTTGTATTAGGGTTGGCTTTATTGTTAGGCGTCGATTTTGAAACCAACGGTGTGGTTGCTTTAGCTATTGGTTTTGTTGGGGGAGTAGCGCTGGCTGATGGTTTAGTTGATGGAGTATTTAAGGGCGCTCCGCTCGAATTGTTTTTTTGTGGGGTGTTTTTAGAAGCAGAAGCAGGTTTTTTATTGGTTAGGAAAGCTTCTTTTTCAAAATCTGAATCAGGTACTCTTTCTAGATAAACTTTCCCATTACCGCAATCGCCTTTGTCTTTGATATTAATGGAGATAAACGTGCCTTGTAATACTTCAAGCTTGCCCATTTTTGAATAGTCCAAATAACAAGTCATTAAACATGGTTCGCTCTTGTCGCCAATTTTTAAATCAATTAATCCAGTTTCTTTTAAAATAATGGTTTTTGATTTCACATTATAAATGCCTTGGAACGACGCTTTCCCATAAAACACCGTACTCTTATAAGAATAGGTTACGCCTTTAATACCGTTATTGGGTTGTTGGTCAATTTGAATTTCGTATTTATACATTTCATCCTGAATGCCTTCTCTGTAAAGGCCATTGCTAGAACTGAAATAGCCTCTCCATATGCCAGTAATTTTCTGAGCAGATACAAAGGACGACAGCAATAAAAAAGCAGATAGTGTAAAAACCAGCCTCATTTGGCAAATTTACATCCATTGCCTGATAAAAAACCGTTAAGGTTTTGTTCAAGACGGCTGCCTATTTGCTACCTTTGCAGGTCAAATAAAGAATGACCATATATTATGATTAGTATTAGTTTTCCGGATGGGGCAGTACGTGAGTATGAACAAGGCGTGTCCGCGATGGACATAGCAAAGTCTATTAGTGAAGGTTTGGCCAGAAAAGTTTTGGTGGCCAGTGTAAACAATAAAGTGGTGGATGCTCATTTGCCTATAACGGAAAACGCAACAGTAAAATTCTTAACCTGGGACGACGATGCAGGTAAAAATACATTTTGGCACTCTTCAGCGCATTTAATGGCGGAAGCCGTGGAGTCGCTTTTTCCAGGCGTTAAGTTTTGGGTTGGCCCTGCATTAGACAAAGGGTTCTACTATGATATGGATTTGGCTGATCGAAAAATTTCTGAAGACGACTTGTTGGCCATCGAAAAGAAAATGGTTGCATTGGCTAAAACGAATAGCCAATACATTCGTGAGCAAAAAGCAAAAGCAGACGCCATTGCTTATTTTACCGAAAAAGGCGATGAGTATAAATTGGATTTATTGGCCAATTTAACTGACGGAGACATTAGTTTTTATACCCAAGGCCAGTTCACTGATTTGTGCAGAGGGCCACATATCCCGCATACAGGCTTGATTAAATCAATCAAATTAACCAGTATTGCAGGGGCTTATTGGAAAGGGGATGAAAAAAATAAAATGTTGACCCGTATTTATGGTGTTACTTTTCCAACGCAGAAAGAAATGGATGAGTATCTTTTGATGTTGGAAGAAGCCAAAAAAAGAGACCACCGCAAATTGGGTCGTGAACTAAGCATTTTTACCATGGATGATGATGTTGGGCCAGGTTTGCCTTTATGGATGCCGAATGGAACTGTCATCATTGAAGAGTTAGAAAAATTAGCGAAGGAAACAGAAGAAGCAGCCGGGTATAAAAGGGTTGTTACACCACATATTGCCAAAGAAAGCATGTACCTTACTAGTGGGCACTTGCCATATTATGCAGACAGTATGTTTCCACCCATGGAATTGGATGGTACGAAGTATTATTTAAAAGCCATGAATTGCCCGCACCACCATAAAATTTTTGGTGCAGAACCGAAGAGCTATAAAGAATTGCCTTATAGAATTGCGGAATACGGTACCTGTTATCGCTATGAACAAAGTGGTGAATTGTTTGGCTTAATGCGCGTAAGATGTTTGCATATGAACGATGCGCATATCTATTGTAATAAAGAGCAGTTTGCACAAGAGTTTAAAGCCGTTAACAATATGTACTTAAAGTACTTTGGCATATTCGGCATTGACAAATATGTGATGCGCTTAAGTTTACATGATCCAGCCAAATTGGGTCAGAAATATGTAAACGAGCCAGAACTTTGGAAAGAGACCGAAGAAATGGTTCGAAAAGTATTGATTGAAACCAATACGCCTTTTGTTGAAGTACAAGATGAAGCGGCTTTTTATGGCCCTAAAATTGATGTGCAAATTTGGAGTGCGATAGGTAGAGAATTTACATTGGCAACCAATCAGGTAGATTTTAATTCAGGAAGAAAATTCAAATTAGAATACACCAATCAACACAATGAAACGGAAATTCCTCTAATCATTCACAGAGCCCCCTTGGGTACACATGAGCGATTTATTGGGTTTCTGTTAGAACATTATGCAGGTAAGTTTCCTGTATGGTTGGCCCCATTGCAAGTCAAAATCTTACCAATCAGTGATAAGTTCATGGACTATGCAAGCACAGTGTATCAAACGTTAAAAAAAGCAGGTGTGCGGGTAGAAATTGATGATCGCAGTGAAAAAATTGGTAAAAAAATTAGAGACACTGAATTGATGAAAGTACCGTATATGTTGGTCATTGGTGAAAAGGAAATGACTGAAAACCAGTTATCCGTTCGCAGACAAGGTAAGGGTGATATGGGTACGGTTGCATTGGCCAGTTTCGTTGAAACCATCAAAGAAGAGATTCATGAACGTAAATCCGGCGAATAGTACGGAATATGGTATATCTTTATCAAAATTTTAAACCAAACAAGTTTTAATGGCATTAGCACCAAGAGGAAGATTTAATCCCAGGTTCAACAGGCAACCAGAGCCTGAACATCGTATTAACGAAAGAATCCGCGCCATGCAGATTCGACTGGTAGGAGACAATGTTACGGTAGGCATCTATACTACCCAGGAAGCGCTTAAAATAGCCCAAGAACAAGAGCTGGATCTTGTGGAAATTTCACCCACTGCAGATCCACCCGTTTGTAAAATAATCGATTACAAGAAATTCTTGTACGAGAAAAAGAAGAAGGAGAAGGAAATGAAAGCCAACTCCAAGCAAAGTGAAATCAAGGAAATTCGCTTTACACCAAGTACTGATGACCACGATTTTAATTTTAAAGCCAAACACGCAGAAGGCTTTTTAAAAGATGGCAATAAGGTGAAAGCCTATGTACAGTTTAAGGGTAGAGCCATCATGTTTCAAGACAGAGGGCAGCTTTTGTTACTGAAATTTGCTGAAAGATTGGCGGAAGTAGGTACTTTGGAAAGCATGCCAAAGTTAGAAGGTAAGCGTATGTTTGCCATTTTCACCCCAAAAACAGGCAAAAAGAAGTAATTTCTTTGGACAATTCGTCCAAAAAAGCTACTTTTGCAATCCAAAATTTTCCCGTAAGGCCAAAACAAGTGTCCACCCTGTGGTGGAACGCCAGCAGGGTGTAATCTTATATTAGATTATTTTATGCCAAAAGTTAAAACAAACTCCAGCGCTAAGAAGCGTTTTAAAGTGACCGGTACCGGAGAAATCAGTTTCCAAAAAGCGTTCAAGCGTCACATCCTTACCAAAAAATCTAAAAAGCGCAAGCGTGCTTTAAGACAAAAAGGTATTGTTGGTTCAACCAATAAGGATTTCGTTTTACGTTTATTACGCCTAAAAGGCTAATTCACCCGCTTTAAACAAACAGATTATTAACCGTTAGCTCCGCTAACTTCAAAACATTTACTATGCCACGTTCAAAAAATGCAGTTGCATCCAGAGCAAGGAGAAAGAAAATCCTAGACCAAGCCAAAGGTTATTATGGTAAACGTAAAAACGTTTATACCGTTGCCAAAAATATTGTTGAAAAAGGTCTTACATACAGTTATGTAGGTCGCAAATTAAAGAAGCGTGAATATCGCCAACTTTGGATTGCACGTATCAATGCTGCCGTAAGAGAAGAAGGCATGACTTACAGCCAATTTATCAATAAGTTGAGTGTAAAAGGCATTGACTTAAACCGTAAGGTATTGGCTGATTTAGCCATGAACGAACCAGCTTCTTTTAAAGCGTTGGTGCTTTCAGTGAAATAAATTGAACTTTTGTTCATAAAAAGCCGGTTGCTTTCTGCATCCGGCTTTTTTTATTTTCATAATCCATTACAAGGGTTATTTTTACATTCTAATTTTTAAAAGGAAACTTCCCTGATGAATAATACCTACACCTCTCTGGTGAACCAGACTTTCCACTTTCCACAAGAAGGTTTTGATGTAAGTGATGAAGGATACTTAGAATTCAATGGTGTTGATATCAAAAAATTGATAGACAAACACGGCACACCATTGAAGTTAACCTACTTGCCTAAAATTGGGATGCAAATTAATAAGGCAAAAAATATGTTTGCCAATGCATTCAAGAAGCACAAGTATGAGGGAGAGTATTTTTATTGTTATTGTACCAAGAGCTCGCATTTTTCATTTATTGTGGAAGAAGCGCTTAAGCACAATATCCATTTGGAAACTTCCTATGCGTATGATATTGAAATCATTAACCGTTTGTATCAGCGCAGAAAAATCAATAAAGAAACCTTTATTATTTGTAATGGGTATAAGCAAAAACAATACACTTCTAGAATTGCCAAACTCATCAATACCGGGTTTAAAAATGTTATTCCAATTCTTGACAATAAAGAAGAATTGCAAGCATACAAAAGAAGTGTGCGCTCATCAACTCCTTTTTCTGTAGGGATTAGAGTTGCTGCGGAAGAAGAACCCAATTTTCCATTCTACACATCACGCTTAGGGATTCGTGCTAAAGATATTCTTGAGTTTTATGTGGATGAAATTGAAGGGTATGAAGATAAGTTTCAATTAAAAATGTTGCATATCTTCTTGAATAAAGGGATTAAAGATGATATCTATTATTGGAGTGAACTCAATAAAATTATCAACCTTTATTGTCAATTAAAGAAAATTTGTCCTGAGTTGGATTCCATCAATATTGGTGGTGGATTCCCGATTAAACATTCTCTAGGATTCGAATACGATTACCAATTCATGATTAATGAAATCGTGGGTAATATTAAGAAAGCTTGTAAGAAAGCCAAAGTACCCATGCCCAATATCTATACTGAATTTGGTTCCTACACCGTAGGAGAGAGTATGGCTCATATTTACAGTGTAATTGGTGAAAAAATTCAGAATGATCGCGAGTGTTGGTATATGATTGATTCGTCTTTCATTACCACATTGCCTGATACATGGGGCATTGGTGAGAAATTTTTAATGTTGCCCGTGAATAAATGGGACAACGAGTACCAACGGGTTGTATTAGGGGGGATTACCTGCGATAGTCACGATTATTACGATTCTGAAGAACATATTAATGAGGTATTCTTACCCAAGCTAACCACAGTTGATAAAAAAGAAGCGGAATCCAATAAAGAACCTTTGTACGTAGGCTTTTTTCATACAGGGGCATATCAAGATCAAATCAGTGGGTATGGTGGTATCAAGCATTGTTTAATCCCTTCTCCAAAACACGTTATTGTTGAATTAGATAAGAGTGGAAAAATGATTGATTGGGTTTATGCAAAAGAGCAAACCGCCCAAAGCATGTTGAAAATACTTGGGTATTTATAATAGGTTATAGTCTAAACTGATGTTATGAAAAAAACAGTGTTGTTATGTGGTTTATTATTAGGTGGATTGACGATGCACGCACAATCAGCGGAAGACTCTGTTAAATCAACCATTCGCAAAATGTTTTTTGCTATGATGGAAGCTGATGGCGCATTATTGCAAGACTGTTTTACTGAAAATGCCATCATGCAAACCATTACCACCAATAAAGAAGGGAAGCTCATTGTTAGAACCGACTCTGTAGCAGCATTTGTAAGACAAGTATCTACTTTGCCAAAGGGATTAGCTGACGAAAGAATTGTATTTGATATGGTAAAAATTGATGGCCCATTGGCAACAGTCTGGACGCCTTATCAATTTTATAGAAGAACCGATTTCAGTCATTGCGGGGTTAATTCTTTTCAACTGGTGCGCAATAACGATAAGTGGCGCATTCAATACATTATTGATACCAGAAGAAAAACTGGCTGTGTAGAATAGAACTGCTTACTCATCTTTTAATTCGGTCAATAATAATTTTAATTGGCTGATATAATTACCATACAGTTTTTTGATGTACCATTTGGTCATATAGATCAGCGCAAAAAACATTACAGCTGTATAGGCAATGATTAATGCCAAATAGATTGTTTCATGGTTTTTGAATAGTGCTTGTAGTTTGTCTAATTCGTTGACGGGGGCTTTTTCATTGTATCCTAAAACAAACGCGAACAAAAAACAAATGGGCAACAACGCCATATTGAATTGAAAATAACGTTTGGTAAACTCCTCTAAAACTTGAACCAGTTGCTTTAAATTTTCTTTTACTGGCAACACAGAATTGTCAAATTCTTTAATTTTCTTAAGCAGGTAAAAAAAGACCCATGTAAATGGTATAAAAGCTGCACCGAAAAAGCCAAAGTATATTTTAATTGAATCTCTGTTAGTAAACAATGCAATATAAATAAAGCCAATTGCAACTAAAATGCAGCAAATGATTTCGAACCAAAGGCTTTTTTTGATTTTAGAAATAACCGATACGGCTTTGCCTTTTAATAGGTTGGCAATATTATGTTCACTCATCTCAGGGCTGTCCTTGATGAGCTCTTGATTAATGAATCCTTTTAAATCATCTAATTCCATAACAATTGCTTTAGACAGTTTCAAAGTTTTTTAATGTTGCTTCTCTGAGTTTCACTTTTATTCGATTCATTTTCACTGCAATATTATTTGCTGTAATGCCGATCACATCGCTGATTTCGGCGTAACTATAGTCTTCTAAGTATAACATCACAATGGCTTTGTCAATTTTTGATAAGTTGGCAATGGCTGCATACATGGCTTTTGATTTTTCTTCTATTGGATCTCTTTCAATTGAATGCGCCATTTCTGGTAAATCGGCAACTGATGCAATAAATGCTTGTTTTTTATCCTTCCTAAAATAGGTAATCGCTGTATTTAAAGCGACTCTATACAACCATGTAGAAAATTTCGCCTCTCCTCTAAACTGTGTATATGCTTTCCAAGCTTGTAGTGTGATTTCCTGAAACAAGTCTTCTTTATCTGTTTGCCCATGCAAATACAGATTACACACTTTATGTATAATTTTCTGATGTTGGTTCAGCAATTGAATAAAAGCTTGCTCAGTTGCATTCATGCACCTAATACTTTAGCGGCCTTAATTGATAGCCCTTTTGTTTTAATAATGCAATAACCCCTTGCGGACCTCCTAAATGTGCTGCGCCAACTGCAAAAAATGAAGCCGATTCCTTGGCTGCAGCAATGATTCTGGGAATCCAATTTTTGTTGCGATTAATCAATAAATCCTGTTCAAATTGAGCGGTCATTTGTTGTGATTGCATAAAAAGCTGTATGCTGTCTAAATGATTTAATTTATATACACGCAATAAAGCCTGCATTTGCCATTTAACACTGTCAAAATTGTTAACCATTTTTTTTAATTCAACAATCTGTTCTTTGAGTGGCTGTGCATTAATAGCGTTTACCTGATCTGCTACGGTTTCTAATCCCCCAATACCCATATTGGCTTCTTTCGCCAGTGACATAAACATGGTTTCGGGTTGTATTTTTTCGGTACAAGGCACAGTGGCTAAGGTTAATAAACTTAGGCCCATGAAAGGTTTGAACTGCTTAAAAGCGGCCAATGGCGTGCCCGTAATAGTTTTAAATTTTGTATTGACTGCTTCAAAATCATCGCCCATTTCTTTATCTAAGCTTGTGCCATTCAAACGCATAAGCGACATTAATTCCAGCTGCATGCCTGGTTTAGATAAATCTAATTCAAGATATAATTGTTTGGTCTGCTTAAGTGTTTGCGCAAGGGTAGGAGACACACTAAAATCAGTTGGACATAAAATATGAAAAGTACCAAAAATATAAGAGGGCGTTTTTAGTTCATTGCCACTGATTTCCCACAACAGCGAACCATTGTTTGATTGACCATTAACGCTTTGCAAGCATCCCCAAAAAATAAGACAACTTACCCATTTTAACATAACCCGAATTTACCCATTAGTGTAAATAGTTGCATAATTATTACAAGGTTTGTTCTTTATCTTTTCCTGATGCTCAATTTGTACGAATCAAGTATAAACCATGCTTTAACGACAATCGGTTGCCCTTTTGGAGCAACCGATTTTTTAACCAATCAACCATGTAAGCTATTCGCATCAATTAATTGATGCTGATTTGTTTGGGTGCATTTTTTACTTCTTCTTTTTTAGGAAGCAATAATTTTAAAACACCATTCTCGTATCTGGCTTGAATGCCATCCGTATTAATTTGATCGTCTATTGAAAAACTTCTTTTAAAACTTTTGTAAGTAAATTCCTTACGAATGGTTTTGTAATTGGTCTCTTCTGTTTGTGCTTTTTTCTCGTAACCGATGGTTAACAAACCCTTGTCTACTTGAATGGAAAAATCCTCTTTTTGTCTACCGGGTGCATTTAATTCTAAATGAAAGGCATCTGCGGTTTCATGAATATTGACTGAAGCGGTTGGATAACCTGCAGGCAAACTGTTGCCAAAATTAGCTGGGAAAGCATTAAATAATTCATCAAATACGCTGCTGCTGTGTTGTTTTAAGATTGACATAATTCTAAATTTTATTGGTGATTAATTTGTTTTTCTAAATCTGTCCAAACGCTGTTCCAATCCAATTTTTTGATCTTTTTGTCATTTGTAATTGTTCAAATAGTGCCACAATGGCATTTACATAAATAAAATAGAGCCACTATGGCAGTTTTATGTTTCTGATTGGTGATTAATGGGGAATGTTGTAAGTTTGTACTCTAAATTACCAATATGTATCCAGCAGAAATAGTGCTGCCAATGAAGGCAGAATTAACCGATGAAGGGTTTGGAGAGTTGTTAACTGCTGCTGATGTTGACCAAACAATCAAACAAGAAGGCACTACTTTAGTAGTGATTAATTCTGTTTGTGGTTGCGCAGCAGGTGCATGCAGACCAGGTGTTTTGATGGCTGTTCAAAATGCCGGCAAAAGACCTGATAGACTAATGACCAGCTTTGCAGGATTTGACGTTGAAGCGGTCAATAAAATTCGTGAACATTTATTGCCTATTCCACCTTCTTCACCAGCCATTGCCCTTTTTAAAGATGGCGAATTGGTGACCATGGTTGAAAGACACCAGATTGAAGGCAGACCGGCTCAAGCCATTGCACAACATTTAATTGCTGCTTTTAACGAGCATTGTAATTAATTTTGTAATTTGTTTTTAGATGGGTTAGTAAGTACGGGCCTCACTTTTGTGAGGCCTTGCTTTTTTTGCTAATTTCTGAGTAACATTGCACTCAATCTTTATTCAACTTTATGTATCCCAATTTATATTACGCATTCAAAGATTTGTTTGGCATAGAACTTAACGGACTTAAATTGGTCAATTCTTTTGGATTCTTTGTTGCACTCTCGTTTATTGTTTCTGCATGGATATTGTCTTTAGAATTAAGAAGAAAGCAAGGACAAGGATTGTTTGCACATACCGAGGAAAAAATTAAAATAGGAGAGCCTGCTGGTTTAACTGAGCTCATCACGAATGGGCTTTTGGGCTTTTTGTTTGGGTATAAAATTATTGGGGCATTTACTATTTCGAATGCTTTAGAAGACCCACAGGCATTCATTTTATCAGGGCAAGGCAATTTCTTAACGGGTATGTTAACCGCTTTGGTGTTTGGTGCATTGAAATGGTGGGAGAAGAAAAAAGATCAATTGGCAAAACCAGAAGAAAGAACCATTCGTATTTGGCCTCATGATCGCGTTGGTGATATTGTTATTTATGCGGCAGTATTTGGTTTTTTAGGTGCCAAGATCTTTCACAATCTTGAAAATTGGAATGAATTTGCCGCTGATCCGATAGGCTCATTAATTGCTTTCAGTGGACTTACTTTTTATGGTGGGTTAATTTGTGCAGGCGCTGCCATCATTTGGTACGCACGCAAACATCAAATTGCCTTGATTCCATTATTGGATGCATTTGCTCCAACGATGATGTTCGCTTATGCATTTGGGAGAATTGGCTGTCAAATCAGTGGGGATGGAGACTGGGGCATTGCCAATCCAACCCCTAACCCATATCAGTGGCTCCCAGATTTTTTCTGGTCATATACTTACCCGCATAATGTACTAGGTGAAGGCGTGCCCATTGCAGGCTGTACTGGACCCTATTGCAATCAATTGGCCATCCCTGTTTATCCTACGCCTTTGTATGAATTAATGATTTGTTTTATTTTGTTTGGATGCTTGTGGGCATTGAGAAAACAAATAAAAGTACCTGGCCAACTGTTTAGTATTTATTTGGTGTTAAATGGATTAGAGCGTTTTTTCATTGAAAAAATACGCGTGAATACTGAGTACAATATTCCTTTTAATCCAACACAAGCTGAATTGATTTCCACTGTTTTGGTATTGCTTGGCATCAGTAGTTTCGTGTACTTCAAGAAGTTGCATAAAGCATAATTCCCCGCTTTTATTTCCGCTAGTCATTGTTGAAGCACCATTCAGCATGAAAATAAACCGTCCATGCTAAAACAATGTACTATGTAAAGCACAGTAGTTAGTTTTGTTCTGTAATAATCAAAACCAAGAACTAACTAATAAATAAGTGCAACATGAAACAACTACTTCAATCCGCAATTTTGTTGAGTCTTTCCCTCATGGGAATCTGTACGAACGCTCAACAAACAACCCCAGTCATTACAGGGAAGCTGATATCTAATCAACAACCGCTTGAATCAGTAATGGTCAGTTTGCTGAATCCTAAGGATTCTAGTACATTAAAAACGACCATCACCAACCAATCTGGTCAATTTAGTTTAACCAATGCGCCCAAAGGAAGGTACTTGCTATTGGCTAATTTGGTGGGGTTTGAAAGAACTTACTATGGACCATTTGAATGGAACGGTTCAACGTCATTAATGTTACCAACCTTATCCCTAAAATCTTTAACCAAGGGTTTGTCAGAAGTAACCGTAAGTTCAAAAAAGCCCATGATCGAGCAAAAAGCAGATAGAACCATCGTAAATGTAGAAGCTTCTCCAACCAATGCTGGTGCTACAGCTTTTGAAATTCTAGAAAAGTCACCTGGCATTTCAGTAGACAAGGATGGCAATATTAGTTTGAAGGGTAAAGAAGGGGTCATGGTGTATATGGATGGACGTCCAACTTATTTATCTGGACCAGACTTAGTGAACTTATTGAAGAACACACAAGGCAGTCAACTAGATCAAATTGAAATCATGACCAATCCACCAGCTCGGTACGATGCTGCGGGCAATGCTGGGGTCATTAATATCAAAACAAAAAAATCAAAAGTAGTTGGGTTTAATGGATCCGTTAATCTTGGCTATGGTCAGGGTGTTTACAGTCGGAATAATCAATCCTTACAATTGAATTACCGTAAAAATAAAATCAATGTATTCGGCAATATTGGTAGAAATGAGCGCATTGGTTTTCAAAATATTGCCATTGATCGTCGGTTTATTGACGGAGGATCCAAACAAATTGTTTCATTTTTTGAACAAATCACTGATAGGAATACCTACAATCATTCATTCAATGGAAAACTAGGCATTGACTACTTTGCAAGTAATAAAACCACACTGGGCATTGTATTGAATGGGTTTGATAACAGAGGAAATGGATATTCAGTAGGGGATATCAATATCTTTAATGCCCAGCACAATTTGGTGAATAAAACCCTTGCATACAACGGTAATACCGATACTTGGAAAAATGCCAGCGTTAATTTTAATCTAAAACATATTATTGACACTACAGGCAAGGAAATTAGTTTTGATGCCGACTATTTAACCTATGACGGCAACACGAACTTGTATTTAAATAATGCTTATCAAAACAGCATTGGACAAACCATTGCCAAAACAGACAGCTTGCTCGGCGGATTACCGCAAATCATAGATATCTATAGTGCTAAAGTAGACTATGTTCAACCTTTAAAGCATAAAGCCAAATTAGAAGCTGGGTTAAAAACCAGTTTCGTAACAACTGATGCCAATGCCATTTATGATACCATTTTTAATGGCGTTAAAATGCGTGATTTTAACAGAAGCAATCATTTTGTATACAGAGAAAATATCAATGCAGCCTATGTGAATTACAGTAGACCAATTGGTGCAAAATGGAATGTACAGCTAGGATTAAGAGCTGAACAAACGATTGCCAAAGGAGATCAAAAAACCACCAATGAGCAATTTGAAAGAAATTACATTCAACTCTTTCCAACAGCTTATGTGCAATATGCAGCCAATGAAACCAATAGCTTCGTCTTAAATTATGGCAAAAGAATCAGAAGACCTGATTATCAAAGTCTTAATCCATTTGTTGAATTCCTCGATCGCTACACTTATGAACAAGGTAATCCATACTTAAGACCACAGTTTAGTCATAATATTGAATTCAGCCACACATATAAAGGGTTTTTAACCACCACATTGAATTATACCAAAACAACCGATATCATTCAACAAGTGCTGATTCAAGATGATGCAAAAAATGAAACCTTTGTAAAACAGGATAATATTGCTACACAACAACAATTCGGCTTATCCATCAATGCCTTTAATCAATATACCAAATGGTGGAGTGGGAATATCTATGTGAATGTATCCAATAATCAATTAACAGGGCCTATCAACAACGAACCAGTGAGTATTACTGCCAATACATTTATGGCCAATATTAGTCAACAATTCAAGTTTAATAAAGGCTACAGTGCTGAACTAAGTGGATTCTACAGATCCGAAGGATTGGAAGGCATTTTTAGAATCAAAGGATTTGGTGCAATTAATATTGGGGTGAGCAAACAAATCATGAAAAACAAAGGCACCATTCGCTTAAATGTAAGAGACATTTTTTGGTCACAACGCATTAAAGGGGAGAGTAAGTACGGTACAGTTGATGCCAACTTCAGACAATTTAATGATAATAGAATTGCCAATATCAGTTTCACTTACCGATTCAGTAAAGGTAAAGCAGCAGCAGGGCCTAGAAAAAGAGGTGGCGCTGAAGACGAACAAAGTCGTGTAGGTGTAGACGCTGGCAAATAAGTTTTTCTCTCATGTCGTATATCCGGCCCTGGTTTCTACTAGGGCCTTTTTTTGTACCTTTACAAAAAATACATTATGCCCTCTTTTGATATTGCCAGTGCTGTAGATATTCAGGTATTAGACAATGCCATCAATACTGTAAAAAAAGAAGTTGCTACCCGCTACGATTTTAGAGATACGGATGTTAAAGTAGACCTGAATAAGAAGGATTACCGCATTTCTTTAGAAGTGAATACTGAAATGCAAATGAAACAATTGATTGATATTTTAATTGGGCGATCCATGAAGCAAGGGATTGATGGGAATGCGTTCGATTTTTCAAAAGATGCGTATCCAAGTGGCAAAACCATTAAAAAAGACGTCACAGTAAAAAATGGGTTAAGACAGGAAGATGCCAAGAAAATCGTCAAAATGATCAAAGACAGCGGGGCAAAAGTGCAAGCCGCCATCATGGACGACATCATTCGGGTAACTGGCAAAAAAATAGACGATTTACAGGAAGTGATTGCCAAATGTAAGGCTGGCGATTTTGGGGTGCCGCTTCAGTTTGTAAATATGAAGTCCTAAGGTCAATATTTCTGATCTTTTTTGGAAAAAACCGTAGATTTCCATAGCTTTGCACTCCAAATTTAAATAATCGTACGGCCAAATCCGTACAACCTAAACCAAATAACATGAAAAAAGGTATCCATCCAGAAAATTACCGTTTTGTTGTTTTCAAAGACATGAGTAACGGTACTTCTTTCTTGAGTAAATCTACAGCAGCTACAAAAGAAACCATTGTATACGAAGATGGTAACGAATATCCAGTAATTAAATTGGAGATTTCTAATACATCTCACCCGTTTTACACTGGTAAAAATGTGTTAGTGGATACTGCAGGTAGAATTGACAAGTTTAAAAAGCGTTACGCAAAGAAAGACTAGTCTTTCTGCTCATATCATTCAATCCTGCTCCATTTTTGGTGCAGGATTTTTTGTGCCATATCATTGGTTATCTTTAATCTAATTTAATTATATGCAACTAGATATTCTTGCTTTTGGCGTTCATCCGGATGATGTAGAGTTAAGTTGTGCAGGAACTTTATTGGCGTCTATTCACCAAGGAAAAAAAGTAGGTATTATCGATTTAACAAGAGGTGAATTGGGTACCAGAGGGTCGGCAGAAATTAGAGACAAAGAATCGGCGTTGGCGGCTTCCATATTAGGGGTGCATCATCGAGAAAATCTGCAAATGGCAGATGGCTTTTTTGTGCATTCCGAAGAAAATATTCGAAAAATCATTCGCGTTATACGCCAGTTCAAACCAAGTGTTATTTTAGCCAATGCCTTAGAAGACCGTCACCCAGATCATGGCAGAAGTGCAAAGTTGGTAGCTGACGCAGCATTTTTAGCAGGCCTAAGAAAAATAGAAACCAAAGACCAGGACGGTCAATTACAAGAGGCATTTAGACCTACCAATGTATTTCATTATATCCAAGATCGGTTATTACAACCCAATTTTGTAGTAGACATTACGCCTTTTTACGACACCAAAATGGCGGCCATTCGGGCATATGCTACGCAATTCCACAATACGGAATTGGATGAACCTGACACGTATATTTCTTCTCCG
The DNA here is from genome assembly GCA_027490265.1 of Sediminibacterium sp. Lineage (GTDB taxonomy): Bacteria > Bacteroidota > Bacteroidia > Chitinophagales > Chitinophagaceae > Sediminibacterium. The sequence goes on along the minus strand of JAIXYL010000169.1, from coordinate 42,128 downwards.
CAGTTTCTAGAAACAGTGAAGGGTAGAGACATGATGATGGGAAAAAGAATTGGGGTTTTATATGCGGAAGGCTATCAAACTGAAAAAACCATCGGTATTCAAAATCTAGATCATTTAATACAGATAACTACCTAATATGTCAACTGTTAAAGTAGGAATGGTACAAATGGCTTGTACCAATGTACAATCCGAGAATTTGGCCAAAGCCATTAAGGGGATTAAAGACGCCGCGGCAAAAGGCGCTCAAATAGTTTGCTTGCAGGAATTGTTCACGTCGCTTTATTTCTGTGATGTTGAAGACTACGACAATTTTAAGTTAGCTGAAGCCATTCCTGGAGCAACAACTGATCAACTCAGTAGTCTGGCTGCGGAATTAAACGTAGTGATCATTGCGTCCTTATTTGAAAAAAGAACACAGGGTTTGTATCACAATACGACTGCAGTTATTGATGCAGACGGCACTTACTTGGGTAAGTATCGCAAAATGCATATTCCTGATGATCCTGCTTATTTTGAAAAATTTTATTTTACCCCTGGTGACCTTGGTTATAAGGTTTTCAAAACCAAATTTGCTACCCTCGGTGTATTAATCTGTTGGGATCAATGGTATCCTGAAGCTGCTAGAATCACAGCATTGATGGGTGCGGAAATTTTGTTTTATCCAACAGCCATTGGTTGGGCTACGTCACAAGATGAAGCAACCAACGAAGAACAATACAATGCTTGGCAAACCATTCAAAGAAGTCATGCAGTGGCAAATGGGATACATGTGGTAAGTGTAAATAGAGTAGGGTTTGAACAAAATGGTGCGATGAAATTTTGGGGTGGGTCATTTGTATCCAACCCATTTGGGTCATTGCTTTACAAAGCATCACATGATGCTGAAGAAACAACGGTTGTTGAATTGAATTTGGCCAAAACAGATCAATATAGAACGCACTGGCCTTTTTTAAGAGACCGAAGAATTGATTCTTATCAGCCTATTACCAAAAGATTTATTGACGACAATTAATTGCGCTATGATTTCTTTAGACCAAGTACCCGCAATACTAGGATATCGTTTTCCAGCTGAGTTTGCCAAACACGAAGCCACTTGGTTAAGTTGGCCACATAAAGAAGCCAGTTGGCCTGGAAAAATTGACAGCATCTATCCAAACTACAGCTTATTTGTGAAGTATCTGGCGATGAGTGAGCTGGTGCGTATCAATGTAGTGGATGATGTTATGGAAGCCGCTGCTACCAACCATTTGCAAAAAGCTGGTGTAAATATGAGCCGCGTTCAATTCTTTCATCATCCTACCAACGATGCTTGGTGCAGAGACCATGGGCCGGCGTTCTTGATCAACCCAGAAGCTGAACACCCCAAAGTTGTGGTGGATTGGAATTATAACGCATGGGGCGATAAATATCCACCTTATCATTTAGACGATGTGATTCCTTCAAAAATTGGTAAGCATTTTAATATACCAGTATACCATCCTGGCATTGTAATGGAAGGTGGATCTGTTGAGTTTAATGGGGCTGGTACATTATTGACGTCAACCTGTTGTCTGTTAAACCCCAATCGCAATCCGCATTTATCATTAGAAGACATAGAAGGCTATCTTGAAAATTATTACGGTGTGAAACAAATTCTTTGGGTTTCAGAAGGCATTGTTGGGGATGACACCGATGGGCATATTGATGACACGGTTCGTTTTGTAAATGAAGACACAGTATTAACGGTAGTGGAAGATCAAAAATCAGATGAGAATTATGCTTTGTTGCAAACCAATTTAAAGGAATTAAACAGCATGCGCTTGTTATCTGGTAAACAACTCAATATTGTGGAGCTGCCAATGCCAGACGCGGTCATCTATGATGATCAACGGTTGCCTGCATCTTATGCTAATTTTTACATCAGCAATCAACACGTTATCGTGCCAACTTTTCAATCTAAAAAAGATGATCAAGCATTACAAATTATTCAGTCTTGTTTTAAAGACAGGGAAGTAGTAGGCATTGATTCAACAGATATTATTTGGGGGCTTGGAAGTTTTCATTGTTTGAGTCAACAAGAGCCAGCTATTTAAGCAATACTTTAGTTGCCATGAAAAACAATTCTGTATTGGCTCTAGGTGCAATAGAATTGTAACAAGCTTCCATTTTATGTATTTGTAAATGCTTGCTAAACAAGTGCTCATAAGTTGCTTGGTTGCCTCCAAATGGTGGCCCATTTTCAAAGGGTCTATTAAACAGCAATCCAACCAAAAGTCCATGGGGCGTTAATAGATTGGCCATTTGTAGAACATAATTTTCCCTTAGATGCGTGTCAATGGCGCAAAAAAATGTTTGTTCTAAAATTAAATCGTACTGGCCTTGCCATGTAAAAAAATCTGCTTGAATGAATTGGATGGCTGATTGATGTGCGTATTGTTGGGTTAATTGCTCAATGACTGAATGAGCGATATCTATCACTGTAATATTTGTAAACCCTTGTTGCAGCAAATAAATGGCTTCATAACTATTGCCTGCCCCAGGTATAAGTATAGTAATATTTTTGTTGTCTAATTGATCAATGTAGTTTTTCAATGGGGGAGAGACTTCGCCCAGATCCCATTGGGTGGACCGATTGAGGTAGCGTTGGTTCCAATATTCGGCAGATAAATCTTGTTGCATTAGCCTAAGAAACGTTTCATTTCTTTATCTAAATCTCTATTCTTAATGGTTTCGCGTTTGTCATGGAGTTTCTTGCCTCGCGCTAATCCAATTTCTACTTTAACAAAACCCTTGTCGGAAAAGAAAACTTTTAATGGCACAATGGTATAGCCCTTATCTTTTAGTTTTAATTGTAGTTTCTTTAATTCTCGTTTATTCAACAAAAGCTTACGATCGTGTACTGCAATATGATTGTTTACTGTGCCATGAGAATATTCGGCGATGTACAAGCCTCTTACCCATAATTCACCGTTGTCGAACAAACAGAACGCATCATTAAAACTCAGTTTGCCATCTCTGATTGATTTCACTTCTGTGCCAAGCAAAACAATGCCCGCCATATATTTATCTTCAATATGGTAGTTAAAATAGGCCTGTCTGTTGTTCATCATTAGCTTCTAAATAATTGCACCACTTGCGCCAGTTTATCTTTTAGATTTTTCCGGTCAACAATAAAATCTAAGAACCCATGTTCTAATAAAAATTCACTGCGTTGAAATCCTTCGGGGAGGTCTTTTTTGATGGTTTCTTTAATGACTCTAGGTCCAGCAAATCCAATTAAAGCCCCTGGCTCCGCAATGTTCAAGTCGCCCAGCATTCCAAAACTGGCAGAAATGCCACCAAAAGTTGGGTCGGTTAACATGGAGATATAAGGTAGTTTGGCGTCACTTAATTGCGACAGTTTCCCACTTGTTTTGGCCAATTGCATTAAGCTAAAAGCACTTTCCATCATTCTTGCACCACCACTCTTGCTGATGACCAAATAGGGCAATTGGTGCTCAATACAATAATCCACTGCTCTGCTGAATTTTTCGCCCATCACACTGCCTAATGACCCGCCAATAAATTCAAAATCCATACAAGCAATCACCAATCCTTCACCATTCGCTTTTCCAACCGCAACGCGCATGGAATCTTTTAAATCGGTTTTAGCATGGATATCATCCAATCTTTTTTGGTAAGGCTTTAAATCGGTAAACCCTAAGAAGTCTTTACTTTTGATTTCATCATAAAGCACTGTATAGTCTTTATTATCAAAAATAATATCAAAGTATTCTTCACTGCCAATGCGATGGTGATGATTGCATTTTAAACAAACAAATAGGTTCTCTTTTAATTCATTTGTTGTGCAGATGTAGTTGCATTCTGGGCATTTATTCCAAAGGCCCTCAGGTGTTTCTTTTTTATCTGCAGTAGAGGTTAATATATTTCTACTCTTACGAGTAAACCATCTTGACTTTGCAGGCTCTGCAGGCTGAGTAGTTTCTTCACTCCCTGTTAAATTCTTTTCTATGTCTTCTTCACGCTCTTTTTTCATATCGTGCAATCAAATTGGGGCGGAAAGATAATCAATTCTCAAATATTTAGCCTCAAAATATAAAACTCCAAAGGGTTTTTACACCGTTTGGAGTTTTTAAAATCAGCTTTATAAGGATTAAGCGTTTCGATTAATGCAATTGAGGTCTTCAAAAGCCACTTCCAATCTTTTTGCAAAGTTTTCCTCTGCTTTTCTAAGCCAAACTCTTGGGTCGTAGAACTTTTTATTGGGTTTGTCTGCGCCCTCTGGATTGCCCAATTGACCCTGTAAATACGCTTCATTTTTCTGGTAGAAATCTTTAATGCCTTCCCAGAATGCCCACTGTAAATCAGTATCAATATTCATTTTGATGGCACCATACCCGATGGCTTCTCTAATTTGATGTTGCGGTGAACCGCTTCCGCCATGGAATACAAAGTAAACAGGCTTGGGCCCTGTTTTCAATTCGGCTTGAATATAATCTTGGCTATTCTTTAAAATTTCTGGTCTTAATTCAACATTACCTGGTTTATAAACCCCATGCACATTACCAAAAGCAGCAGCAACGGTAAACATTTTGCCTACTTTGCTTAATTCTGTATAAGAATATGCCACATGTTGTGGTTGTGTATACAGTTTGTCGTTCTCAACATCACTGTTGTCAACGCCATCTTCTTCACCGCCTGTAACGCCTAATTCAATTTCAATACTCATGCCTAAAGGGGCCATGCGTTTATAAAACTCAACAGAAGTGGCAATATTCTCTTCAATTGGCTCTTCTGATAAATCCAACATATGTGAGCTGAACAATGGTCTGCCTTTTTCTTTAAAATATTGTTCACCAGCATCAATTAATCCACTTACCCAAGGCAACCATTTTTTGGCAGCATGATCTGTGTGCAATACAACTGGCACCCCATAATACTTGGCCACATTGTGTATATGCAAAGCTCCAGAAACCCCTCCTGAAATATTGCCTTGCAATGCATCATTGGGCATGCCTTTACCAGCGACAAACTGGGCACCTCCGTTCGAGAATTGAATAATCACAGGTGAATTCACTTTAGCGGCGGTTTCCAAAGTGGCATTGATGGTATTTGTGCCGATGGTATTGACGGCAGGGAGTGCAAATTGATTGTCTTTTGCATCATTGTACAATGCTTCTAATTCGTCTCCGAATAAAACGCCTGAGCTGTATTTTTTCATATGGCTAAGATACAAAAAACAGAACAAAAAGCCATGCAACAATTAAAGTTGGGCTGCAATCATTTCATGAAGCGTTGTGAAGTAGGAGGGTGCTTCTATTAATCTGCTGCCATACCAGCTAAACATCTCCCCATCAACCAAACAAATGCAGGTATCGGGGAAATTGGCTTTAAGTTGCGCTATATGTTTTTGTTTAAATGGGAATGGTTCACTGGATAAAAGCATTAATTGGGGGGCCATTGCTTGAATGTCTGCAACCGTTATTTGCGGATACCTTTGCTGATTGGCAAATACATTTTTTAGCCCTGCTTGTTGCAACATATCGTGAATAAATGTGTCGCCACCAACAGTCATAAACGGTTCTTGCCAAATAAGGTATGCACAAGAAAGGGGCTTGGGATTCAATTGATGAATCGTTGATTGGAATTGAATAAATTCAGTTTTGATTTGTTGAATTAATGCAGCTGCTTTGGTAGTAGTATGGGTCACTAATCCGATTTGATGGATCATCAACAATGCTTCAGCCAAATTTGAAACATCGGTTACCAATACTTTAGTAAATGTGCTTAATGCTTCTACTTGTTCTTTTACATTTTCTTCTTTATTCGCAATGACTAATGTAGGAGCCAAGGCTCTGATTTGTTCAATGTGAATCTGTTTTGTGCCACCAATTCGCGTTTTTGATGTAAACCAATTTTGTGGTCGTACGCAAAATTTGGTAATGCCAACAACGGCATCATTCAGCTCTAAATGGTACAATAATTCAGTAATACTGGGTACCAAAGACACGATTCTCATTTCATTTGCCAATCTGTGATAATTTGTTCTACAATTTAAGTCAGAATTTCAATATATTGTTTAATTTAAATATTATGAACCAATGCAAAAACTGTCAAAATCTATTTACTGGTAAATTTTGTAACCAATGTGGCCAAAAAGTGTACCATGAAACTGACAAATCGGTCATGCATTTGATTGAGGAAATTTTTCATTTTCTAACCCATTTTGAAGGCAGTTTTTTAACCAGCGTTAAAACCATTTTACTGCATCCAGGTAAATTATCATTGGATTATTGTGCTGGTATTCGCAAGAAATATTACAAACCCATTTCGCTTTTTTTGATGGTTGTGATTATTTATTTGCTAAATCCTATGTACTCTGGTTTGAACCAAGAGTTCAGACATTATAAAGGGAATAATGTGTATGGTCCTATGGCCGTATCTGCAATACAATCAAAATTATCAACAACATCCATGACAGAGAAAGACTTGGAAATTGAATATGCGCGAAAGTCACAACGTTTATCAAAAGCCTTGCTCTTTATTTTTATTTTAGCTTCTACCATTTTTTTAAGCGTATTGTTTTTTCAACAACGCAAATGGTTATTTGACCATGTGATTTTATCAACAGAAATCAACACCATATTTATCCTATTATTTTTTATACTTTTCCCAATTTTAATGATATTGGTTAGAGTAATCTTTCGGTTGAATGGGGATGTTTTGTCTGATGAAATTTTCGCTTTAATCAGCTTTGTCACTTTTTTCACGTACAATAGTATTGCATTTAAAAAGATGTTCAAAGAATCTACATTTAAAACAATACTCAAAAGCCTAGTATTTACTTTCCTGCATACCTTGTTCTTTATATTTGTCTATCGATTCATTGTGTTTAAAGTAACACTGTGGTTTATTTAGCCAAACTTTGAATGACGTCGTACTTAGTAACGATATGGTAATCGCCTTTTTCATCTTTTGCCAACACTGCCCCAATTTCTTTATTAATTAGGCTACCCAATCTTTCAACAGGGGTATCAAAATCTACCAAAGGGTAGGCTGATTCCATCACACTTTTTACTGTAGCATGTTTGATTTCAGGGTTACTGAACACTTTTTGAAACAACCCATTTTCACTCACAGCGCCAATTGGATTGCCTTCGTGCATCACAGGTATATGCTCAATATCGTATTTCTTCATCAGTTCTACCGTTTCTGCAACAGTATTGTCAGGGGTAATGGACACCAATCTTTTAGCATGTCTGCCATTGACAATATCTTTGAATGTCTTTACATCTAAAAAGCCACGTTCCATCATCCATTGGTCATTGTATATTTTGCCAACATACCTACTGCCATGGTCATGAAAAATACAGACCACTACGGCGTCTTTTGGTAATTGATCTTTTAATTGAATCAGTCCTTGCAAACAAGAGCCTGCACTGTAGCCACAAAACAAGCCTTCTTCTTTTGCGATCTTGCGTGCCATTACTGCTCCATCTTTATCGGTCACTTGTTCAAAATGATCAATCACGCTCATATCATAGTTTTGTGGAAGAAAATCTTCTCCAAATCCTTCACTGATATAAGGGTGAACATAGGACATATCGATCTCCCCAGTCTTGAAATAATTGGTTAATAAAGAACCATATACGTCTATTGCCCAAACTTTTATGTTTGGATTCTTTTCCTTTAAATACATGGCCGTTCCAGTAATAGTACCACCAGTTCCTGCAGTACAAACCAAGTGGGTAATTTTGCCTTCTGTTTGTTCCCAAATTTCAGGGCCTGTGCTTTCATAATGTGCTTGTCTATTGGCCAAATTATCATATTGGTTCATGTACATCGAATTGGGAATTTCTTTACCCAATCTTTTGGCTACACTATAATAACTGCGCGGATCTTCGGGCAATACATTGGTAGGACAAACAATCACTTCTGCGCCAACTGCTTTTAAAATATCTGCCTTTTCTTTCGACTGTTTATCAGTAGTTACAAAAATGCATTTGTATCCTTTAACACAAGCTGCCAATGCAAGGCCCATACCCGTATTACCACTCGTGCCTTCAATGATGGTGCCTCCTGGCTTCAATTTGCCCTCTTGCTCAGCTACTTCTACCATTTTCAATGCCATTCTATCCTTAATAGAATTGCCTGGATTAAAATAGTCTACTTTGGCTAAGATGGTACCTGGAATGCCTTTGGATACTTTATTTAATTGAATCATTGGGGTATTGCCAATGGTTTCTAATACATTTTTCTTCCACATAAAAACGAACGCTTGTTTGTACAAAGGTATTGTTTTGACCTAATAGTTGGTATCCACTGAAAATTGATCCGGATACTTCGGGGTAATGGTTTGATAAAAATCCATAATGGATTTCATCGTTTCGGAATAGGTAGTAGGAATCACGGTTTGACCAATACCTGCTGTTTTGGTTTTATAGTCAACATATCCCAATAAAATGGGCACTTTAGCATTGGTTGCGACATAGTAGAAACCTGTTTTCCATTCGGTTCTTTTGCTGCGTGTGCCTTCTGGCGTAATGACGATTCTCAATTCTTCGTGTTGGTTAAATAAATCGGTCATTGCATCTACAAAACTTGGTCGGTTGCCATCTTTACGGGGTGTTCTATCAATGGCAATGCCGCCCAATGGCTGCATGATCAGTTTAAATGGAAAAACCATCCATTCTTTTTTTACGGTAAATCTCACTTTTAACCCATATACGCCGAATGATAATATCATGTACCAAAAATCCCAATTACTGGTATGTGGGGCTGCAATGACAATGCATTTTCGAATTTCTTTGGGCAAACTGGGATCCAGTTTCCATCCGTTTAATTTCAGTAGAAACAAGCAAATTTTGCGAAACATCGTATAGGGTTTAGCGCATTAAGTCGTTTGAAATGACTCCGCCATTTTTGCGCATAAATTACTGGCAATCATTTTTTCTGCCAATGACACCATATTAGCAAAAGCTTTGGCATTACTAATACCATGACCAATGATGACTGGTTTGGCAACGCCCAATACTGGTGTGCCACCATAATTTTCGTAATGAAATCTGTTTAAATAAGCGTCGTTAGAAAGGCCTCTTTCTTTGGCCAAATCATAAAAGGATTCGGCCATTTTTAAAACAATATTGCCGGTAAATCCATCGCAAACCATGACGTCTGCTTTGTCATTGAAGAAATCTCTTCCTTCTATATTTCCGACGAATTGTAATTGTTGGTTGTCTTTTAATAGGGGATAAGTGGCTTGTGCTAACAGATTGCCTTTGCCTTCTTCTTCACCAACATTAACCAAACCAACTGTTGGATTGGTGATACCAAGAATATGTTTGGCATACAAAGATCCTAACACAGCAAACTGATTTAATAATTCTGGTTTACAATCTGCATTCAAGCCAACATCTAATAATACACCAGTGCCTCCGTTTAGTTTTGGTATTACGGTTGCAATAGTGGGTCTGTTGACGCCATCGATGGCTTTAATGGTAAACATTGCACCCACCAACATGGCACCTGTATTGCCTGCACTAATAAAAGCATCAATTTTTCCGCTGGCCAATAAATGAAATCCAATGGCAATGGAAGATTGTTGTTTTTCTTTTAATGCTTTTGTTGGATGTTCATGATACCCAATGGTTTCTGGGGCATGTATAAAATGCAAATTAGGTGATGAAACTTCATATTCCTTGATTAAAGGATTCACTAAAGTTTCATCACCTATGCAGTATATCTGAACCGCTGATGGTTGATTAGACAAGTACAGAAGTATGCCTTTCACCGCTTCTAACGGTGCAAAATCTCCTCCCATCATGTCTATTCCTATATTCATTGCAGCAAGCTAAGGGTATAACTGATCTGTAAAGGTTACGCTTTCAATGGTGCTTTTTCAGCAACCAATTTTCCTTTATAGAACAATTTTCCTTCGCTTACATGTGCACGATGGCGTACATGTATTTCTCCGGTTGTGGAGTCCTTGCTCAATGTAACTTCTTGTGCTACATAGTGCGTTCTTCTTTTAGCACTTCTCTGCTGTGAATGTCTGCGTTTTGGATTTGGCATTGCTCAAAATTTATGGTATCAAAAATGTTTATTCTAAATCTTTAAACTTTTCTAAACCCTTCCATACGGTTGGGGTACTATCTTTTGTGGCGTCTTCTTCCATCTTTCTCAATTTCTCTAGTACTTCCAAATTGCACTTTGGTCCACCCATTTCCTCTGGGGAACAGGTTTTCTGCAATGGGATACTCAAATTTACAAATTCATAAATCCAATTGGCTATCTGCAGATGACTTTCGTTTCTACTGATATAGTATACATCTGGATCTTCTTCTTGCTCATTTAATGTATCGGGCTCATCTACCATTTTTACAATGATATTGAACTCGTCCCATAACTGCAATGGAAGTGTATTTCCGCAACGATCGCATCCTGCTTGGATACGGCCATCAATGTCAAATTTCAATTGCATGAAACCTGATTTTTTGTCTAGCAACAACTTTACAGTTGCTTCACAATTGCTGAAATCTTGCTCACCATAAGGAATAAAGAACTGATCATCCACCTTGTATTCGTATACATGAACACCCGGCTTTAAACCCACAAATGCGATCTCATATTCGCGCCGATGATTCATATCCACGTTTTAAGGGTTTGCAAAGGTAGAAAAAACAGCCCAATTTGCCAAAGTAAACTAAAAATAAGCCTTGGAATGACTGGCCGGTCTTAACTTTAACAAAGAATGGGGCTTTTATGCAGCTTAGATTAGATGAAAAACAAGTTAAAAAGACGATTTTTTGGCTTTTAATCAGCAGTTTGGTGTTTTTAGCTGGCCAATCCACCGATTTTGTGGAAAACTGGTATAGTGCAATATTTTATCCACGCTTGTCCAAAATCCTTCAATATACCAGCAATTGGTTCCCATTTAGTTTGGGTGATTGGTTATATGCAGCCTTGGCCATTTGGTTAGTGGTTCATTGTTTTTTATGGGGCAAGCGTTTTTTATTCGCCAATCAAAAATGGGTCTGTCTTTTAGCGGGATTGAATCGTTTGTTACAAATTGGCTTAATGGGGTATGTTTTGTTTCAACTTTTTTGGGGGTTCAATTACAAAAAAGGAGGGATTGCGCTGCAATTAGGCTTAAATCCCTCAAAATATGGCCTGAAAGAAATCACCGTTTTGACCAATCAACTCATTGATTCAGCCAATTATTATCGCCAAAAAATAGGGAAAGATAGTTTGCCTACTCTATCTAAAGACCAGCTCATTGTTGAAGCCCAAAAAGCTTATCAACGATCAGCAGGTCAATTCCCTTTTTTAAAACATCCGATACAATCTGTAAAATACAGCTTGTGGACACCTTTAGGGGATTATATCGGTTTTTCTGGATACTTTAATCCGTTTACTGGTGAGGCCCAAATAAGACCAGATTTGCCAGGTATTTTAAATCCATTTATTGTTTGCCATGAAATTGCCCATCAAATGGGATATGCCAGTGAAAGTGAAGCAAGTTTTGTAGGGTATTTGGCGGTTAAAAACAGTGAGAATCCTTACTTTCAATATTCTATGTATTTAGATTTATTGAGTTATTCACTAAATGAGCAGTATCTTTTGTATGCGAAAACCAATTTTTCTGCATTTGAAAAAGTCATTCAGCTGAATAAGCAACGCATGGATTCTTTGGTTAAAAAAGACCGTGCCGATATTCGTGCGTTTTTTAATGCCAGAAAAAATGACATCAGCCCTATCAGCAATGATTTGTATGATCAGTTTCTAAAATTAAACGAACAACTCGCTGGAATTGACAGTTACAATGAAGTCATTGCTTGGTTAATCAGCTATCAAAATCATCCAACATGCAAATCAGCTCAACACAAAAACTAGTTATTTCAGTCATTTTGATTGTTGGATTGGGTTCACTCGGGGGTATTTTTACTGTTTCGGAAATCCCTACTTGGTATGCAGGTCTGAACAAACCATTCTTCAATCCCCCAAATTGGTTATTCGGTCCTGTGTGGACCATTTTGTATTTGCTAATGGGGATTAGCTTGTATTTGATTTGGAAATTGCCCGGTTCAGAAGAAAGGACCAGAGCACTTTGGTTATTCGCCATTCAATTTGTATTGAACTTTTTCTGGTCAATCATTTTCTTTAAATACCATTTATTAGGATGGGCTTTTGCAGAAATAATGGCCATGTGGATGTTCATTCTACTCACCATTTTGCAGTTCAAGCAACTGTCTAACTGGGCTGCATACCTCATGATTCCCTATTTATTGTGGGTGAGTTTTGCCAGTATTTTGAATGCCAGTATTTGGTGGTTGAATTAAAATTGATTCTTCCACATCATGCTTTCAATCGGTTTATTGGGTTGTCCGCTGTATTTAGCATTCCCTTTTTGGTTGTATTTCACGCCAATTTCTCCATCAACTGGAAAATAAATTAATTGACCAATTGGCATGCCTTTGTAAACACGAACGGGTTGTTTACAAGAAATTTCCAATGTCCAGTTGCCACAGAAGCCCACATCCCCTTTACCAGCGGTAGCATGGATGTCGATGCCTAAGCGCCCCGTAGAAGACTTGCCTTCTAAAAAAGGTACATGCGCATGCGTTTCTGTATATTCTTCTGTAACGCCCAGGTAGAAGCCGCTGGGATGCAATACATAGCCTTCATCTGGAATTTCAAAATAAGTAATGGTGTTGTGTTTTTTAGCATCTAACACTTCATCAGTATAAGTCGCTAGCCATTTTCCCAAATGCACATCATAACTATTGCTCCCTAAATCGGCTCTGTTATAAGGTTCAATTTTGATTGTTCCTTTTTCAATTTCTTCTAAAATGCGTAAATCACTTAAAATCATTCCAGTTAATTTTACTGTTGAATTGCAAAAAAATGCTAATTCTGCAATGTATACGCTAAAATCTTTTTGTGCCCATCTATTATCAACAAAATATCAACGATTTTACTCAAATGGCCGTTTGGTTGATTGAAGAGCCAGAGCGCTTTTTTACCCAAAAAGTCAGTGTGCAACAGGCGGTAAGCCACCCCCACAAAAGATTACAGCATTTGGCTGGCCGTTATTTATTGCCATATTTAGTACCTGAGTTTCCAACGGATTTAATTCAAATTGCGGATACAAGAAAACCTTATTTACCCAATGAAGCCTATCATTTTTCAATTTCGCATTGTGGCAATTATGCTGCAGCCATTGTAAGTCAATCTGAAAGGGTTGGCATAGATGTAGAATTAGTGACCCATCGGGTGGATAAAATTCGCCATAAATTTTTACACCCACATGAACTGATTGAGTGGAAAATTGAGACTTTAAACGATTTAGAAAAGTATAAAACATTAACCTTGTTGTGGAGTGCCAAAGAAGCCATGTTTAAATGGTGGGGCAGGGGCGATGTTGATTTTAGTGATTGCATGCGAATTGATGCAACGGCAATACAAAACACGGGTGAGTTGATGGCTACTTTTCAGAAAGGCCTATTTGCGACTAGATTAATTTTGCAGTATCAATTAACCGATTCATTGAGTTTGGTCTGGGTTAATAGCCAATAATTTATTCGTGTTTACCAGTCTTAGGCATTTTTTTTAAATACTTACTCAATGAACATTTTAGATGGGTTTTTAGAATTTGTCCCATGGTTTTGGCTTTCAAATATTGTTTGTTGTTGAAGTGTATAAACAAAGCGTCTTTTAACTCAGTCATTTTTGCTTCGGTTGAAATAGGGTCATCATCCATAATATCTAAAAGCTCTTTCACTCTATATCTTGATGAGACCAATCTAAAAGTCATCATGGTTTTTTCTTCAGCTTGGTATTGTTCAATAGAACGTTTGTCTAGATGTTGAAGTACCAAATTTACCAAGGCTTGATTGTCTTTAAAAAATTGGGGTAGGTATAAATTTTTTCTGCCTTCATAGGATTGTTGATCAAAATCAATCGCCCGAATACGGTATTGAAAATCTTCAATATCTGGAATGATGTTTACAACAAAATTGTAAGACCGCATATCGCCAAGTAATTGAACGAAACAGCGCTCATTAAATTTTACAAATTCTTTGGCTAATCGAATTTTATTGGTACTGTTTGATTGTAGATGGTCTCGAATAAATAAGTCGCCGGGTATGCCAGGAATATGTTCTTCAATCAATGTGTCTTTGCTGGTGAAATAAGTGATGCGATTAGGGGACAAAATATGTTCCAATTCTAATCCATAAATCCTGCTTGCGTCGCCTCGTTTTATATAATAATGATCGTAATTATCGTTGAACTTATTGACTATGCGAATTCTAAATGGTTGACTATTGCCAAAATAACAATAATCAATTCGGGCGACATCTAAGTGATTGGCAAAACTTAAGTCGCCTTCTGTTTTTAAAATGGCATATACTTTTACCAAACTTTGCCTTAAGAATTCCCATTCACGCATATCATAGGAAACCTGTTCCCATGCAGTGTCTTTGCCATTTTTGTCTTTTAATGGATGCGTATAAGTAAATCGCTGTAAATCTTGGTAACTAAAGGGCAAAGCCACTTCCCGGCCATATCGCTTCAAGTATTGTCGCAAATCTTCCTTGATTGGAAACATGGGTTTCCTTCTTGAAGGAATATTGGTTTTGCCTTCTGGATTAATATGGTCGAAAAAATTAATCAATGAGTAATGTATCGTTGTCTTCTAATAAATTTAAATTTACTGCATCGGCACCAGCAATGCCTTCTACAGAGCCTTGTATATGTGCTGCATTCAACAAAACTTTTTCCAATTGCTTTTCTCTAGCTTTCCACAATCTTTCCATGGTATCTCTTTCTTTTTGGATACTTTGTCTCATACTCATAAAGCCTTCCCGAATGGCTTTCCATTGTTCACTAAATTCTGTACCAGTTAAATAATCGTAAAGCATGACCATTTTATCGCCTTTGTTCTCTTGGCTTTTTCGGGCGTCTGCAATTTTGAGTAAAGCATTCCGCAACAAGAGTGCTACACTTCTTACTTCAGTGAATGTACATATATAAACGCCATCTTTTTCACCGAAACGATCCATGTCTTTTGGAAAGGTTTGGGTAACGATGACGGCTACATCAGCCCCAAAATTGCGCATGTCTTTTTTGAGTTTTTCTATCCATTCGTTAGAAAAGTCTTTTGTACGCTTGCTTTCATAAATGATTTTCCCAGACTCATTGCCAAATTGATTTCTAACCACTTGTATACAGTCTGCACCACGAACACCTTTGCCAACTTCTTCTATTTTATCAAATGGGAAAGTAGATTGCAGCATTTCTTCTAACATAAGCTCTTGCACTTCACCCTGTAACTGCATGCTGCCTTGTTCTGATTTACGCCGCATTTCTTCAACCAATTTCTTTTGGTCTTCAATTTGCTTTTCCATTTCTTTCATCCGAAGTTGATATTCTTGTTCTTTGATACTCGATTTTTCGGATTCTTCTTTTATCAATTGCTCCTTTAGTTTTGCGCGCTCTTCTAATAACTGACGCTGAATCGTAATTTGTAATTCGGCTTCCTTGGTTTTTAACGCTTGTTCTTTTTGCAAAAACTCAAGTTCTTTTTGTCTGGATGCTTTTAATTTTTCAGCATTGTCTGCTGCTTCTTGTTGCAATAGTTTTAATTGATTTTCATAATCTGCAGCCAATGTTTTTTTAACTGCTTCCTGCATTTCTGTTTGTATGCGCTTTTTTTCGGCTTCTAAAAGTTCAGCGGTTTCTATCTCTTTTTTCTTTTTCCAATCGTTCATTTTACCCCTTAATTCTTTTTCAATTTCATCTCGCATGGAATCACCAGGTTCAAATTGGTGATTACAATTGGGGCAGGTGATGATAAAACTAGACATATGATTATTTTTGCACTGTGAAGGTAACGAAACGGCTACGAAAGAACTTAAACCAATTAAAATGTTTGTCGGCAGAAATTTAGTGATTGCAACCATGCACCAAAAAGAAAAGGTTTTGGCCCCCTTGCTTGAAAAAGCATTAGGAGTGCATTGCATTGTGCCTAAGGATTTCAATACCGATCAATGGGGTACATTTTCTGGTGAAATTCCCAGAGTAAACGACCCTGTGTCTGCTGCAAGAATCAAGTGTTTAAAAGCAATGGAATTAACCGGGTGTTCTATAGGTGTTGCGAGTGAGGGCTCATTTGGACCACATCCAAGTTTGTTTTTTGTGCAAGCGAATGATGAAATCCTCATTTTTATTGATCAGGAATTGCAACTAGAAATTATTTGCAGAGAACTTAGTACAATAACCAACTTTAATGGCAAGACGGTAACAACGGAGTCTGATTTAAAGACTTTTGCCGATCAAGTGTTATTTCCATCACATGGTTTAATTCTGCGATCTACAAAAGATGCGCAAGAAGGTATTGTTAAAGGGATTACTGACCCCGAATCATTAATCCGGGCTTTTCATCATCTACTGTCAATTCATGGATCTGTATTTGTTGAAACCGATATGCGCGCCATGTACAATCCCACCAGACAGCAGGTTATAGCAGCTTGTGCCCAAAAATTAATTGAACGGATTCAGTCATCTTGTCCGCAATGTGGTCAAGCTGGATTTGGTGTAACCGATTATGAAAAAGGGCTGCCCTGTAGTTGGTGTGGAAGTCCAACAAAGTCAATCTTGGCATATGTATCTGTGTGCGCATCTTGCGGATTTAGTCAAAAACAGGTATATCCAAAAAACAAAACATCGGAAGATCCGATGTTTTGTGACCGATGTAACCCATAATGGCACTGCTATGCCTTTAAAACTTATCTGGCAATGTTAAGAATGGCGTCTTGCCATCTGTAATGACTAGTTTACTGTTGTTGCTATTAGACAAAGAACGGAATGCTTCAATTTGTCTAAGTTTTAGTATTGAAGGTGTCAATGTTTTGTTGATGGTGTCATTGGCTTTTTTAACCGCTAGTGCTTCAATAATGGTTGCATTGGCCTTCCCTTCAGCTTCAATTTCAAACATACGCTTTCTTGCTTCTGCTTGAATAATGGCAGCATTTTTTTCGCCTTCTGCTTGTATGCGCGCTATCTCTTTTTTACCTTCTGCTTCAATAATTCTTCTTTCAGCATCTCTTTTCTCTCTTTCTTTTACAAACTCCATTCTTTGAGCATCTTGTTCAGCTTGTAACTTTTCTTCGATTGTTCTGGCTAAGCCTTCTGGCAATTTGATACTTTTTAATAAGACATTATCTATAATAAAGCCCTTGGGTTCAAGAATTTCAGTCATTTGCTTACTGATAGCTTGTTCAATTTGCGCACGCTCGCCACTGTGCATGTCTTTCGCTAAAAACTTAGCAGTGATATCAGCTGCAGATGATCTAAACACAGGTAAAATCACTTCACTTTCATAATTCAAGCCAATGGTTTGAACGATTTTAGGGGCTGCTTCTGGTTTGATTCTATAAAGAATAGAAATTTCTGAACGAATGGTCAAACCTTCTTTTGAAGGCAAGTCGGGTTTTACTTCAATATTCATAGCGCGCGTAGGCACTTTCAAAATTGTAGTAGTAAATAAATTGTAACCTTTGGGGCCTTGTTCTACGTAAACGGGATCAATTTTACCAAGTCTTCTTTTGACACCAACTTCACCTTGACGAATCACTGTGCAGGAGCTAATAAGTAACATGGATCCAATGGCGATTGTAAAAATACGTTTCATATAAATGGTTTTGGTAAAGGAAAATTGTATACCATATAATAAAACCAATTACTATGCCACTAAACTTAATTTTTATCCATTATTCATTCTAGGAATAATAATAAAATTGCTTTAACGCATTTTTAAAAGTTACCCTTGAAATTCAATTTTTACCAAGCAAAAATCAGCTAAATAGTTGGCCTGATTAATCGGGAGATAAGGGATGGTTAATGGTGTGCCAGCCGTATGAAAAACAATGGTAGCCAATCCTTTGGCTCGTTGATATGGAGTAGATTTTACAACAACATGTTGTACCATCTCAAAGTTAAGCAAGCTATATTCTCTTCCCCAAATGCCTTTTTGAATTTGAATTGCGTGGGTGGTATACCAAAATTTGTACTGTTTAAATCTTATCCAATTTGATATGGCCATATACATGAGGAATATGAATGGGCAAATCATAAACCAAGGGTTTAGGAAATAAAGGCCTATTGATGCAATCATTGACAATGGCAAAATATACAAAACCGTTGGTCGCCAACCGTAAGCATGGTTTACACCATTTGATGAAGCATTATCCTGAGGCCAATGCATTTGATATGCAGCTGTTAATTGTCGTAAAAGATTTGGTTGCATTACTGGCAATTGAATATGCTGATCGGTTTTTACCAAATCTTCACCAGTCATATAGAATCTAAGCATCTGTATGCCCAACAGTCTTCTTACGAAATTGGATGACCAACTAATTAATTGTACCTTATTCTGAAGTAACATTTTTTGTTGGGTTTGAATAAATCCCCATTGCATTTGAAAGCCTTTCTCGGTGCTTTTCAATTGCATATTTGCAAAACGAATAATGACTCTGATAAATGAAGCAGACAGCGTAATCAATAATACTACTATGCTTAGTTGTAACAATAAAGACATTCCAAAATTTGATTGATCCACTTGTTGATCAATCAAAGACTCTGCATCAAATCCAAAGAATTGGCGTAAATCATCCATTCTTGCAATGGCAAAGCCCACGATAATCAAAAGGGTTTTGATATGATTTTCAGAAAGGGCCAACTTAACCAAGTCCATGGATTGAAGCCCCATTAGCTGAACTGGTTCTGCCATTTCCTTTTCCGCTGAAACATTGGTTTTATCATTTAAAAAAGCTTGCAATGCCAAAGCTAGGTCTCGTTTGATGGCCTTGAATTCAATCTCGGTTTTATCTGATCCTGCAGTTTCTAATTTTAATTCGCAGGTATTGGTGAATTGATGTAAATAAGTTTGAATCAAATGAACGGATTGTATACGATTAATAGGAATACTGGTTTTAACTTTAGAAAAGACACCCGACAATACAATCAATTCATTGCCTTCAATATAATAGCGGTATCTGAAAAATTCAATGAATTGCTTTATATGTATAATCAAAAAAACTCCAGTAAATCCTAAAATATACGCAACCCTTTTTTGTATTTCATTGTTTGCCGGATTATCGTTTTTGAAAATTGAAGTGAATATAAAAAATACAATTAAAAGCCATGATTCTTTCAATATTTTACCAATTAAAAAAATCAAACTTACTGGTGACAGTTTTTTCGGTAAAGACCAATCAATTTGTTGGTTCATATCCTTCAATTTTTTCCATAATAAAGACCTTTAATTGCTCTGCTGTAGCTTGTTTTAAGCCACTGATGCTGATGTCAATGTTTTGACTAGCAGCAGTCATTAATTTAATGGACGCAAGACCATATCGTCTGCTGATTGGCCCACTGTGCATCACACAATGTTGTACTTTAATAAATGGAATGATATGGGTAGATTGAAATAACCAACCTTTTTTAAAAATAATATCTTTCTCTCGGAGTGCCCAAGCTTTGTTTTTAAACCCTATTTCTATGGAAGCTATAGTGATTGCCATTAGAATAATGATTACCAATGCAACCGCTGCTATTAACCAGCCGATTTGCATGCTTTTGATAAAAATAAACAACAAGGATGCTGTCAAAAGAAGTATGGCATAAGCAATAGCCCAATTAATATAAAGCACTTTCTTATAAGCTTTCTCAATTGGCTCCAAAACTACTTTGGCGTACTTTGGCATATCATCATAGGGGATGACTGGATTTTCATATTTCATAGAATGAATTTACATCAAGTTGAATTATATTGCTATCTTAAAATTAAATTAAATAAGATTGCAACCTGCCGAAAAAAACTTTAAACCAAGCACGGAACTTCAACCCAAAAATTGGGTTGTCCCGTTTATTTTAGTCACGAGTTTGTTTTTCTTTTGGGGTTTTGTACACAATATTGATCCCATTTTAATTGCCCACCTCAGAAAGACATTTCAACTCACCATGTTGCAATCCTCTTTAGTTGACTCAGCAGTATTTATAGCCTATTTTGTAATGGCCATTCCTGCGGGAGTAATCATGCAGAAGTACGGATATCGTGCTGGAATTATTGTTGGGTTGTTATTTTTTGGCGTTGGGGCTTTATTGTTTGTGCCAGCAGCCAATGCCCATACATATGGGTTTTTCTTAGCAGCATTATTCATCATTGCTTGTGGGTTGGCCATTTTAGAAACAGCGGCCAATCCTTATGCTATTGTTTTAGGGCCGGAATCAAGTGCGCCATTTCGTTTGAATTTGGCACAATCGTTTAACGGATTAGCTGCTTTTATTGCACCACTGGTTGGGAGTCGCTTAATCTTAACTGATACCAATAAATCAACAGCAGATTTAAGCGCGATGTCAGCACAAGCAATGGAAACGTATATATTATCCGAAACCAATAGTGTTAAGTTACCCTTTGTTGTTTTGGGCTTGATTATTTTGACCATGGCGATTGTGTTTTATTTTGTAAAACTACCTGATATAAAAGCGTCAGAAAACGAGGGTAGTAACCGAATTATGGATGCCATTCAGTTTCCACAGTTGATATGGGGTGTTATTGCACAGTTCTTTTATGTTGGTGCACAGGTTTGTGTAGCAAGTTTTTTTATCGTTTATGCTACTGCTGCTGCAGGATTATCGGATAAAGTAGCAGCTGGATATACCGCCATTTATGGCGCAGCATTTATGATTGGTAGATTTGTTGGCACATTTGTGATGCAATATGTTCAGGCAGTGAAACTATTGATGCTTTATGCAGTCATTAATATTGTCTTATCCTTTGTAACCATCTATGGTCAGGGTATGTTAACCATTTACGCATTAATTGGGATGGCTTTTTTTATGTCAATCATGTTCCCGACCATTTTCGCTTTGGGTATTCGTGGATTAGGGTCTGCTACAAAGCCAGGGTCTAGTTTGATTATTATGTCTATTGTAGGAGGCGCATTATTGCCACCAGTATTAGGCATCATCGCAGACTATACAGGTAATATTCAATATGGTTATTTTGTACCATTGGTATGTTTTTTAGTGGTACTGATATTCGCAATTAAAATGCGTCAACTTAATCAATCAACAGATGAGCAATCAGGCAAGTCAATCTAGTCAGCAACAAGTGATTCAAATGCATCCCAATGATCAAGTTTTGGTTGCATTGACCAATTTGCAAAAAGGGACTATCATCAATTTTAATCATGATCAGTTAGTACTTCAAGAAGATGTAAAAGCCAAACATAAAATTTATTGTTGCGATTTAGCCAAAGGCGATTTGGTGAAAATGTATGGGGTAATTATTGGTCGAGTAGAGCAAGACGTCTTGAAGGGTGGATTAATGACGACAGATAATTTAAAGCATGCTGCAGAACCTTATGCATATAGAGCAGCCAACTATCAATGGGAACCTCCTGATATCAGTCGATTTGCCAATCGTCATTTTTTAGGGTATCATAGAACTGATGGAAAAGTAGGTACTGCCAATTATTGGTTATTTATTCCGACTGTTTTTTGTGAGAATCGCAATTTAGATGTGATTAAAGAAGCTTTGCACAATCAATTAGGTTATACTGTTTCAGACAAGTATTTGCGTTACACCAAACAATTATTAGATGCTTATCAAAAAGGAGAAGATCTAAATAACAGCACATTTTCTTTAGAACCTAATCAGTCAAATCAACGGGTATTCAATAATATCGATGGAATTAAATTTTTAAACCATCAAGGCGGATGTGGAGGTACCAGACAGGATGCCAATACGCTGAGTGCATTATTAGCTGCTTATGCCAATCATCCTAATGTAGGAGGGATTACTGTTTTAAGCTTGGGATGCCAGCATTTACAAGTAGACTTACTACTCAATGATATTAAACAACAAAATCCTTTGTTCAATAAGCCCTTAATCGTTTTTGAACAACAAGCATCATTAAGTGAAGAACAATTAGTGGCGGATGCAATTAAACAAACATTTCAAGGATTAATTCAATTGAATCAACTTGTGAGAGAACCTGCGCCACTCAGTGCTTTAACCATTGGGGTTAAATGTGGAGGCAGTGACGGATTTAGTGGTGTGTCGGCCAATCCAGCAGTTGGTTATGCATCTGATTTGTTGGTAGCACTTGGGGGGAAAGTGCTTTTGGCTGAGTTCCCTGAATTATGTGGCGTTGAACAAAATTTGATTGATCGATGTGTTAATGAAACCATTGCCAACAAGTTTATTCACTTAATGCAAACCTATGATGCTTTGGCACACCAAGTAGGGTCTGGATTTTATATGAATCCATCTCCAGGCAATATTAAAGATGGGTTGATTACAGATGCTATGAAGAGCGCAGGTGCAGCAAAAAAAGGGGGTACAGCTCCTGTGGTAGATGTATTGGATTATACTGAGCTAGCCAATAATCCTGGCTTAAGTTTGGTTTGTACACCTGGGAATGATGTAGAAGCCACTACAGGTAAAGCGGCGGCTGGCGCAACGCTTATTTTATTTACAACTGGATTAGGCACCCCCACAGGTAATCCTGTTTGCCCAGTGATTAAAGTAGCCACAAATTCAATCTTGGCCAATAAAATGCAAGACATTATTGATATTGATTGTGGCCCAATCATTAGTGGCGAACAAACAATACAGGAAATGGGAGAAGCGATATTAGAATATTGTATAGAAGCAGCAAGTGGACGTATTATTCCCAAGGCAGTACAATTAAACCAAGATGATTTTATACCTTGGAAACGAGGCGTCAGTTTATAAATAAATGAAGCAATCATGTTTAGATTAGACAGAAAAAATGCAGTGATTACAGGTGGCGGTAGTGGTATAGGTAAAGCCATTGCTATATTGTTTGCACAACAAGGTGCAATAGTTCATATTATTGAACAAAGCCTTGATCATGCAAAAGAAGCAGTCAACTATATCGAGGCAAATGGGGGGCATGTAAAAGCCTATGCATGTGATGTTCGACTGCAAGAACAAGTCAAGCACATTTTCAATCAAATTGGGTCTTGTGATATTTTGGTAAACAATGCCGGCATTGCCCATATTGGAAAGGCCGACACAACGGAAGTCGATGATTTTGATCAAGTAATGGCCGTAAATGTTAAAGGGGTGTATAATTGCATTTATGCTGCAATACCTTATTTAAGAAAAGCGGGAGGAGGGAGTATCATTAATATGGCATCAATTGCAGCTTGGGTAGGGCTAGCCGATCGCTTTGCTTATTCAACAGCTAAAGGGGCTGTTATGGCAATGACTTTATCAGTAGCTAAAGATTATTTATCAGAGCATATTCGCTGCAATTCAATTTCACCTGCCCGCATACATACACCTTTTGTAGATGGATTCATACAAAAAAATTATCCCGATCAACAAGTAGAAATATTTGAAAAATTGTCGAAGTCTCAACCTATTGGTAGAATGGGCAAGCCAGAAGAAGTTGCGTCCTTGGCATTGTTTTTAGCCAGCGAGGAATCAGCATTTATTACAGGCACTGATTATCCAATTGATGGTGGATTTATTAAATTAAACAGCTAAAATATTTCATCATGCAGATTGAACCGTTTTATAAGCGTTTGAGCATTATGTTGAGTATTTGTTGCATGATGACTATTTACTCATTTGGGCAATCTAAGATTAATACTGCCAGTATTCAATCTAAAATGCAATGGTTTGCAGATGCAAAATTGGGCATCTTTATTCATGCTGGCATTTATGCAGTGGATGGCATTGACGAATCATGGAGTTTTCACAATAAAAAGATCAGTTATGCCAATTACATGAAGCAATTGAATGGCTTCACCTTAAAAAATTATCAGCCTGCGGCATGGGCAGATTTAATTAAAGCCAGCGGTGCAAAATATGCGGTTATTACAACCAAACATCATGATGGTGTTGCCATGTATGATACCAAAATGAATCAATTGAGCATTGTAAAAGCAACCCCAGCGAAAAAAGATATGATTCAACCTTTTTTTGAAGAATTAAGAAAGCGTGATATTAAAGCCGGTGCTTATTTTTCTTTAATTGATTGGTCACATCCAGACTATCCCGGTTTCTTAACAGATAGTGCTAGATATCAGGTTAAAAATGATTACGATCGATGGAATCGCTTCCGACATTTTTTTCAAGGCCAAATCAAAGAAATTTCTCAGCGATTTAATCCAGATTTGTGGTGGTTTGATGGAGATTGGGAGCATAGTGCGGAAGAATGGGAATCTGAAAAAATCAGACAAATGATTTTGGCCAATAATCCCAAAGCCATCATCAATGGTCGCTTGCAAGGGTATGGTGATTATGCTACTCCTGAACAAAATTTCCCGGTGTCAAGACCTGCAACTCCATGGTGGGAATTGTGCATGACCACCAACGATAATTGGGGTTTCCATCACGACAATAATTGGAAAACGCCGTATGAAGTGATTACCATTTTCGTTGATGCTGTTGCCAATGGTGGCAATTTATTGTTAGATATGGGTCCACTAGAAGATGGCAGTATTCCAAAGGAACAGATACATGTATTAAAAGAATTGGGGGCATGGAATCAACGAAATGGGGAAGCCATTTTTAATACGATTGGAGGCATACCACAAGGCCATTATTATGGCCCAACTACACTTTCAAAGGACTCAACAATTCTATATTTATTTGTACATGGTAAGAATCAAGGGCAATTGATGATTAAAGGTTTAGATAATCAAATTAAATCCATCTCTGTTTTAGGGTCTAATGCTCAATTGTCTCATAAAATCGTAGGTAAAATCAGTTGGAGTCATGTTCCTGGCTTAGTATATATACCAATGCCAGAAACTTTGTTAGATCCTTATGTAACAGTGATTAAAGTATCTTTAGAGAAGCCTATCAAACTATATAGAGGACAAGGCGGTTTTCAATAATTAAAATTATATACTTATGCGGTTGATTCGTTTTGGTGAACCTGGTAAAGAAAAGCCTGGTATCGTTCATAACAATGTTTGGTTAGATGTTTCAGCATTCATTGATGATTATAATGAAGCTTTTTTTGAAGCGGATGGATTAAAACAGCTTGAAGCACTGATGTTAAATCATCATTCATTGCCCCAAGTGGATCAATCTATTAGATTGGGCTCTCCTGTAGCTAGGCCATCTAAAATTATTTGTGTGGGCTTGAACTATGTTGACCATTGTAGAGAAACCAATGCACCGATTCCGGAAGAGCCGGTCATCTTTTTTAAATCTACCACTGCACTCTGTGGGCCTAATGATCACTTAATCATTCCACTAAATAGTGAGAAAACGGATTGGGAAGTTGAATTGGCTTTTGTGATGAGTAAAAAAGCCAGTTATGTATCTGAGGTTGATGCTATGAATTATGTAGCCGGCTATTGTTTGCACAATGATTACAGCGAACGCGCATTTCAATTAGAGCGTGGCGGACAATGGGCAAAGGGCAAAGGATGCGACAGTTTTGCTCCACTTGGCCCTTGGTTGGTTACAAAAGACGACATTGAAGACGTTAATAACTTATCAATGTGGTTAACGGTTAATGGTAAAACTTTCCAACAAAGCAGTACGTCTAATTTGGTCTTTAAAATTCCTTTTTTGGTACACTATATCAGTCAATTCATGACCTTATTGCCAGGCGATATCATTAGTACTGGCACGCCTCCTGGAGTTGGATTGGGTATAAAACCAGATCCAATATATATTAAACCAGGAGATCAAATTGAATTAGGTATTGAGGGATTGGGCACCAGCAAACAAATAGCCGTACCATATCATTCATAAATTATGGCCAATCAACAATTTTGTTTAGCACTAGATTTAAAAGACGATCCAAAGCTGATTGAATCATACATTGCTTATCATCAAGCTGTATGGCCTGAAGTACTTGCCAGTATCAAAGCCTCAGGCATTCAGTTACTCAATATTTATCATGTGGGCAATCGTTTGTTTATGATAATAGAAGCAGATGCGCAATTTTCATTTGCGAAAAAAGCAGCCATGGACGCAAGCAACCCCAAAGTTCAAGAATGGGAAGCATTGATGTGGACTTTTCAACAAGCATTACCCGTTGCAAAGAATGGAGAGAAATGGGTACTAATGGAAAAGATATTTGAATTACCATGCGAATAGATAGCCACCAACATTTTTGGCAATACAACCCTGTAAAAGATGCCTGGATTAATGATCATATGCAGGTATTAAAGCAAGATTTTATGCCTGTTGATCTTGAACCACTATTAGTAAAGCATCAAATTGATGGATGCATTGCTGTTCAAGCAGACCAATCTGAAAAGGAAACATTATTCTTGCTTGAATTAGCAACTCAATATTCATTTATTAAAGGGGTTGTTGGTTGGGTTGATTTATGTTCAACAAATATTGAGGAGCGGCTCAGTTTTTTTTCAGAACACTTATTTCTAAAAGGATTCAGACATATTTTACAAGCAGAGCCCACAATTGATTTTATGCTTAACCCAAATTTCTGTAAGGGTATTGGGCATTTATCATTGTATGGGTACACTTATGATTTATTAATTTATCCCAAACATTTGCCATATGCTTTGCAGTTAGTCCAACAATTCCCGCAACAAAAATTTGTAATTGATCATTTGGCAAAACCCAATATCAAAGCGCAACAATTTGAAGAATGGGAAACTGGGATCAAATCAATTGCAAAGCATCAAAATGTATACTGCAAAGTGTCGGGATTAGTTACAGAAGCTGATTGGCTGCATTGGACAAAAGCAGATTTTACTTATTGTTTAGATACTATAGTTGAAGCTTTTGGAGTAGATCGATTAATGTTCGGCAGTGATTGGCCAGTTTGCTTATTAGGAGGGTCTTATGATCAAACCAGAGAAATAATCAATAGTTATTTCAATCAATTTTCTAAAGATGAGCGTGCAAAATTAGATGGGTTAACTGCAAAAACATTTTATCAATTATAAATAATCATATGGATTTACAATTAAGCAATAAAGTTATTGTGGTTACTGGAGGGGCTAAAGGCATTGGCTTAGGTATTTCTAAGGTATTGGCTGAAGAAGGAGCCATACCTTGTATTATAGGTAGAAATGAAGCAGACAATTTGGATGCAGTTGCCAGTATCAATGCAATGAATGGCCAAGCATTTCAAGTAACTGCAGAACTGAGTCAACCGCACGAATGTGAAAGGGCCATTCAGCAAGTACTTTCCATGACTGGGCATATTGATGGATTGGTTAATAATGCAGGTGTAAATGATGGGGTAGGTTTAGAGTATGGCAATTATGAAACCTTTATGGCTTCATTGCATAAAAATATGGTGCATTATTATTTAATGGCACAGCATGCATTACCATCATTGAAGCAGCGCAAAGGAGCTATTGTAAACATTGGCTCAAAAACTGCTGAAACTGGTCAAGGGAATACATCGGCTTATGCAGCAGCAAATGGCGGAAGAAATGCTTTAACCCGAGAATGGGCAGTAGAACTTTTGAAATATGGTATTCGTGTAAACGCTGTAATTGTGGCAGAATGTTTTACGCCCTTGTATGAACAATGGATTCAGTCTTTTGACAATCCAGAAGCTAAACTTAAGTTGATTACGGAGAAAATTCCATTAGGACAACGCATGACAACGGCTGAAGAAATTGCCAATATGGTTGCATTTTTATTATCAGATAAATCTTCACATACTACAGGGCAATTGATTCATGTGGATGGTGGATATACGCATCTTGATCGTTCCATAGGCTAGAACTATTCATTGATGTTAATTTTTCTAGTTGCTCTTTTAATGATCCAATTTGTTTGAGGATGATTAGTCGTTGCCCACTGATTGATTAAAGCAGTCGCTGCTGTTTTATTTACCTTTAACCAATCTGTTAAATGATTGGCTACAGACTTTTTAACAAACATCACTTCATCTTCTTTTAATAATTCTAAAATCTTAAATACTGGTTGAGGATTATCAATAAACAAATCCAACTTGGTTGCCCAAGGTAATTTGGGCCTCAACCCTTCACTGGCTAATCTTCTTAAATGAAAATTATTTGATTTGGCCCATTTGGTCATTGTTTTTAATACTGCTTGGGGATATTGCTTGATGAATGGTCTAATGGCGTATTCTCCTGTATTGCGCTTGGTAATGGCTTCAATCGCTAGCATTGATTCTTGTAAATGATTAAGGCCATATATTTCTACAAACTTACCTATCGGCATGATCCAATAAAAGTTGGTGAACATACCTGTCTCATCCGGATTCTCTTCTCCTAAAGTAGACATCAGTATTTGAATTGCTTTTGGATAATCTTTTGGCAAATGCAGCTGTAATTGTTCAGCATGCAACAAAATCCTTTGGCTATAGCTCATTTCAGCAAAAACAGATTTTACAGCATCAATATATGACTGCTTATTGAAGCGTCTATAGACTGAATGAATTTTATCGCCGAGTAATTCAGCTAAATTTACTCCAAAGTATTGAGCGATACTTTTATCAGATTCGTTTGTTATGATTGGTTTATTTTTCATTTTAAATAAAGCATTCAATATTGATTAATGATGCTCAGACTTCTTTAGTGCCTTCATTAAATCTTCAAGATAGTCTGTTTGAATTTCTTGGATTTCTAACAGTTTTTTATTCTGGTGTACTAATAAATGGTCAATTTTTTCACTTAACAATTTTATTTCTAATTCTGCTTTTAAATTGATTTTATAATCATGTTCACCTCTTTGACGATCTTTCTGCTCTTGTCTATTTTGACTCATCATGATTATTGGTGCTTGAATTGCTGCCAAACATGATAGAATAAGATTTAATAAAATATAAGGATATGGATCAAATGGCTTTTGAGCAAGTACCCAAATATTGGTCGCTATCCAAATTAAAATAAATGAAAAAAAAGTGATGATAAATGTCCAACTGCCTCCAAATGAAGCAACTTTGTCTGCTATACGTTGACCAAAACTAAGTTCAGCTTCAATATCGTCTTGTACATTTTCAGACAAAATTGCATTGTTTTTTATAGCATCCATTACATCTCGATCAATAGCTGCTAATTCACCTTTTTCTTGCCTAATTAAGGATGTCAAGTATAATCTTCTATATTGATTGAGTTCTGCTATGTTGATAAAGTCATTTTCTTGAAAATTTGGGAAATCAGCTTTAATTAAATTAAAAATCCCCTCTCGAATATCAAGTCCTTTAATTTCTTCACCTTTCAATATTGGTTGTTGACTAATTTGACTTGTTTTCATATGGCCAATGGTTTACTGAATAGAATAGTACAAGAAATATCCTAAAGGGGATTAGTTTGAAGGTATAAGGTACTAAACAAGTGCTAACAAATACGACTGGTCAAATTAATTGTAATATAGAATCATATATTATGAATCATTTCCAAACCACTAAGCTAGATTTTAAAAGATTATCTTTTTGCAATGGGCATTTTAGTTGAATAATTACTGTCTGGCGCTATACAGGGCATATTGTCTA
Organism: Sediminibacterium sp.; assembly: GCA_027490265.1. Taxonomy (GTDB): domain Bacteria; phylum Bacteroidota; class Bacteroidia; order Chitinophagales; family Chitinophagaceae; genus Sediminibacterium. The sequence goes on along the minus strand of JAIXYL010000169.1, from coordinate 12,642 downwards.
AATTCATTCGATACAGACTTAAGCCATCTTTTAGTTTACCAAGATAAGTGCCATTATTTTTTAGCTTAACCAGAGGCGTTTTATGCAAACCTTTTAAATAGGGGATGATTGTTATTTGTTTATGAGCTTTCAAAGAAGGAATTGTGTCTAATAAAACAAGATTATTTTGACGCTTAAGGTTTCTTGAAATATTTGAATTGGTTGATTGTGCTGAAGCATGTTCAGAAACCATCAAAAAGGTTATAAGAAATAAATACTTCATAAGTTGCATGTGATACGTTAAGTTAGGACTATTTTGTCATTTTTAGAAAAACTTATTGAAAATCAGCATTAAACCAATTAATTACAAATGATTAAAAGATAAAGTTAAAATCACAAATATTTAACCCACCAGGATGGATTTGAGGACTTATATTTTCCATACCACTTACACGGAAAATACATGGCCGTAACAACCAGTATCCAAGTTATATAAATGGCCCAAAGCTGCAACCCGCTCTCAATACCTTTTGGTCTTCCAAAGGTTCCAGTTGCAAATTCTAATTGAGACCAATTGAATCCTTGTAATAATAGCACTATAAGTGTAATGAAATGTATCAAGTAAAAATGAATAACAAAATAGAAAAGTGGCACTTTGCCAAAAATGATGGCTACTTTTTGAAAATCGAGAATAATATGAATTATTTTCTTTATAGAATGCTTTTTGACGGAAGTTTATATTAAATTACTAGTTGAATTATTCTAAGAAATATGAAAGTTGTCATTTTAGCTGGAGGGTTAGGTACCAGGTTAATGGAAGAAACTGAGGCAAGGCCAAAGCCTATGGTAGAAATAGGGGGGCGACCAATTCTTTGGCATATCATGAAAATATATGAAAACTATGGCTTCAATGAATTTGTTTTATGCCTGGGTTACAAAGCACATTTAATTAAAGAGTATTTCCTCAATTATTATTTGTACAATTCTGACGTTACTATTGAACTTGAGAAAAACAAAGTTGATGTTCACTTTTCAAATTCAGAATCATTTAAAGTAACACTCGTAGATACCGGTATTGCAACTAATACTGCCGGTCGTATTAAAAGAATCCAGAAATACGTTGAAGGTGAAACTTTTATGTTAACCTATGGAGATGGTTTAGCCGATATCAATATACAATCATTAGTTGAATTTCATTCCAGCCACGGAAAAATTGCTACTTTAACCAGTGTTAAAGCACCTGGTAGATTTGGTAATTTACAAATAGATGAAACTGGAATCGTTAATTATTTTGTTGAGAAACCTGATGGTGATGGAATGTGGATTAATGGTGGTTTTTTTGTACTTGAACCAAAAGTGTTTGATTATTTAGAAGGAGATATGGATGATGTACAATGGGAGAAACTACCACTAACGAATATTGCTAATGACCAACAATTATCGGCCTTTAAACATCAAGGTTTTTGGAAACCAATGGATGCTTTACGCGATAGAATTGAACTTGAACAATTATGGAATTCAGGTAATGCGCCTTGGAAAATTTGGTAAACATGAAAAGTCAATTAGTTAATACATATAAGAGTAAAAAAGTCTTCCTAACAGGTCATACTGGATTTAAGGGTGCTTGGCTATTAAAAATATTACATTATTTAGGAGCTGAAGTGAAAGGATATGCATTAGCACCCAAACACCAGCACGATTTATATCATTTGATTAACGGTGATACTATTTGTCAATCAATTATTGGAGATATAAGAGATAAGCATCTCCTAAAAAAAGAAATAGTAGATTTTCAACCAGACTTTGTGTTTCATCTTGCTGCTCAACCATTGGTGCTTCAGTCATATTTAGAGCCCCTTGAAACATTTGAAGTTAATTCATTGGGAACAGCAAACCTTCTTGAATCTATAAGAGACATTGAATATGCTGTTAACACTATTTTGATAACTACTGATAAAGTATACCATAATAATGAATGGATTTATCCCTACAGAGAAAACGATCGATTAGGTGGTTATGATCCATACAGTGCAAGTAAAGCATGTGCGGAATTAATTATCAGTTCTTATCGAAATGCTTTTTTTAATGATAATATTAGAAACGCCAAACATAAAGGTTTAGCTGTTGCTAGGGCTGGTAATGTAATTGGCGGTGGTGATTGGTCTGATAATCGATTAATTCCAGATATTGCAAAAGCAATTTCAAGTGGTCTTCCAGTGAAAATTAGAAATGGACATTCGGTAAGACCATGGCAACATGTACTTGAACCATTGGTGGGCTATTTAACTTTAGGGAGCCATCTAAATCAAGATTCTTCAAGATTTTCTGATGCGTTTAATTTTGGCCCTCATGCGAGTGATGCTTTAACAGTTTTGGAATTGATAGAATTAGTAATTAATGATTGGGGAAAAGGTAATTATGAAATAGTTGAATCAACCCAAAAACCACATGAAGCTGGCCTATTGAAATTGGATATTAGTAAAGCAATGAATGATTTGGATTGGAAGCCTATTTGGAGCGCCAACGAGGCAGTAAAACAAACAATTGCTTGGTATAAAACATATTTTGAAAATCCAGAAAGTATAACACACTTTACTGAGAAACAAATCATGGATTTTTTAAATTATGAGTAAATCAATTCTGATAACTGGGATAACTGGCTTTTTAGGTTCACACTTAGGGAGGTATTTTTCAGAAAAAAAATATCAAGTTATTGGCCTAAGACGGTCAAGTTCCAACTTATGGCGATGCGAGGATTATATCAATAATATTTCATGGGTTAATGCTGATAAAATAGATTGGCAAAATGATGTCATTCAATTAAAGCCAGAAATAATTATTCATGCTGCTTGGGAAGGTGTTACAGCAGGGTCTCGAGATGATTTTAAAAATCAATTGAATAATTTAAATTTACTTATTGAATTATTAGAGATTTCAAAAAAAATAAAAGTCCACAGCTTTATATCACTTGGAACTCAAGCAGAATATGGTAAACTTGAGTCAGTTGCATATGAAGCACAAACATTAAAGCCAAATTCGGCATATGGTATTGTAAAAGTAATGGCTTCTAGATTAGTTGAATTCTATTGTGAATCAAATAATATAAATTGGTATTGGTTAAGAGTTTTTTCAGTATTTGGCGAAACTGAGTCCGAAAACTGGCTAATCCCTAGTCTAATTAAAAAAATAGTCAACAATCAAAGTACAATTGAATTGAGTACTTGCGAACAAAAATATGCGTATATCTATATAAATGACTTTGTAAAATTAGTGCATCCATTGATTAATGAAACGCCAATATCAGGTGTGTATAATATTTCTGGCATCAATTCAATTGAATTAAAACGTATTGTTCTCACAGTTCATGAATATCTTAAATCCAACAATACCGTTTTAGCTTTTGGGGCAATCCCGCAAAGAGACAATCAATCAACAATTGTTGAGGGTTCAATGGACAAATACACTCAAAACATAAAAAAAATCGAGTATTGCAATTTGAATTCGGCTTTATTTAAAACAATTGATTATTATCAACAAAAGTTTGAAAATAATAAGCAGTCATGAAAGTATCAGATTATATAGCAAAGTACCTTGAATCAAAAGGAGTCAAATTTATTTTTGAACTTTCTGGTGGTATGATTGCCCATATATTAGATTCAATTAATCAAAAGACTAGTATTGATATTGTATCAATGCATCATGAACAAAGTGCAGCTTTTGCTGCAGATGCAACCGGAAGGGTAACGGGCTTGCCGGGGGTTGCATTAGCAACAAGTGGGCCAGGTGCTACCAACTTATTAACTGGAATTGGAAGTTGCTATTTTGATTCAGTACCAGCCATATTTATAACAGGGCAAGTTAATCGACATGAACAGAAAGGGGATAGAAATATAAGACAACTTGGTTTTCAAGAAACTGATATCGTTTCAATGTCAAAACATATAACAAAAGCTAGTTTTAAAATTGAGCAACCAGAAGACATCCCCCAAATCTTAGAATTAGCTTTTCAAATTTCAGTAAATGGTCGGCCTGGGCCTGTATTAATCGATATACCAATGGATGTACAGAGAGCAAACATTCAAGATGATTTATTGATTTCAAACAAAGACAATGTTGGAGTAAATATTAGTTCAATTGATCATGAAATTGCCGACCTCGTTCTTGCACTTAAACAATCAAAAAAACCATTATTGTTAGTTGGCAGAGGTTTAAGAGCTTCTTTTGTTGAAAATGAATTTAATACATTCCTTGCAATAACAGAATTGCCAGTAGTGTCAAGTTTATTAGCATTAGATGCCCTTGAATATGCACATCCTAATAGAATTGGTTTTATTGGTAGTTATGGAAACCGTTGGGCAAATATTGCCTTGGGAGAATGTGATTTATTGATTGTTTTAGGTAGTAGACTAGATATAAGGCAAACTGGTGCCGATACAAAGTTTTTTGAAAGAAGAACAATATTTCATATTGATTGTGAAAACGATGAAATTAATAATCGAATTAAAGGATGTGTGCCAATTTGTAGTACAATCAATACTTTTTTAAAAAGATTCATTGAATTGTATAAAAATCATAAAGAATCAAAGAAACAAGATTGGTTTGATTATTTGGATGGTTTAAAGGAAAAATGGCCAGATGTTAATGAATTGAATGTTGATGGCATTAATCCAAATGTATTTTTTCATACTTTATCTCAAAACTCATCTGATTCAAATGCATATTTAGCAGATGTTGGTGCTCACCAAATGTGGGCAGCACAATCTATTGAGATTCTTAAAGGACAACTTTTTTTAACTTCTGCTGGAATGGGGGCAATGGGTTTTGCATTGCCCGCTTCAATTGGAGCTTGCTTCTCATTAAATAGAAAACCAGTTGTTGCTATTATTGGTGATGGCTGTATGCAAATCAATATTCAAGAATTGCAAACCATCTATAGAAATCAATTGCCAATTAAAATGATTGTAATGAATAATAGGAATTTGGGTATGATTCGACAGTTCCAAGATTCTTATTTTGAATCAAGATATCAATCTACGTGGTGGGGATATTCTGCACCGGACTTTGAGAAAATTAGTATTGCCTATGGCATTGCATCAAAAACCATCGAAAAAGAAGAAGAAGTTTACGATGCAATTCGCTGGTTATGGCAGGGAGACAATCTTAATAAGCCATTATTGTTACAGGTTTTAATCAATCCATTAACAAATACATATCCAAAAATTGCTTTTGGAAAACCAATAACAGAGATGGAACCATTTTCTAAACCCATCGATATGGAAGGTACATAAACATATTAAAATGATACATTTAGATTTAGACCTTTTGGACAACGACTATTTGAAAGATAGAATAAACCAAAAAATCAATAGGACAATCATACCTGGCGAGCATTATATCCCAGTAACTGGTAAAGTATTAACGCAAGAAGATCTCTTTTATGGTATAGAAGCTGTAATGGATGGTTGGTTAACAGCGGGCAGATTTTCTGATCAATTTGAAAAAAGTCTAGCTAGATACATGGGATCACGGTTTTCCTTTTTAGTTAATTCAGGCTCTTCCGCCAACTTATTAGCATTTTATACTTTAACCTCACCTAAATTAAATGAAAGAGCCATAAAACCTGGGGATGAAATTATTACTGTTGCAGCTGGTTTCCCAACTACTATTAATCCAATGATTCAATTTGGATGCATTCCAGTTCTCTTAGATATTGATATTCCTACCTATAATATAAAAGTTGAAGATTTAGAATCAGCTATTACACCAAAAACTAAAGCCATAATGATTGCCCATACTCTGGGGAATCCATTTAATTTAGATGTTGTAATGGCAGTTGCAAAAAAATATAATCTATGGGTTATTGAAGATGATTGTGATTCATTGGGTGCTACTTACAATGACAAAAAGACTGGTACATTCGGAGATTTATCAACACTTTCATTTTATCCAGCACACCATATTACCATGGGTGAAGGTGGTGCGGTATTAGTAAATAACGCAAGTCTTAAAAAAATTGCTGAAAGTTTTAGAGATTGGGGGAGAGACTGCTGGTGTGCGCCTGGGAAGGATAATACTTGTGGTGAAAGGTATTGTCAAAAACTGGGGGATTTGCCTGAAGGTTATGACCACAAATATACGTACTCACATATAGGATTTAATTTAAAGGCTACTGACATGCAAGCCGCAATTGGCTTAAGCCAGCTTAGTAAAGTTGATTCATTTATTGAAAAGCGAAGAAAAAATCACCTATATCTTTATAATAGCCTAAAGCAATTAGAGGACATTTTCATTTTACCTGAAGCTACATTAAATTCAAATCCAAGTTGGTTTGGATTTTTATTGACTATAAGAGATGGGGCAAAATTTAATAGAAATAAATTAGTTGAATTTTTAGAAAAAAATAAAATTGGCACTCGTTTGTTATTTGGAGGAAATCTGACAAAACAACCCGCTTACAAAAATTCAAATTATAGAATCTTGAATACGCTTGATAATACTGATAAAGTGATGAATGATTCTTTTTGGATTGGCGTATGGCCGGGCTTAGAAGAGCATCATCTTAATTATATAGTTGATAAAATAAAAGAATTTGTTGCAGACTAAACTTATGACTCTTAAAGATTTATAAATTGAATCACTTGTCTTTCAAAATTAAGTTCTTGGAAAATTAATTGAGCATGACATATAGGCCAATTAATAAAATTGCAGCCCCAATTACTTGTTTCATATTAAGAAGTTCTCCAAGAAAAAAATAATTTGCAATTACTATAAATATCAATGACAGTATACTTATAAATGAGGTTACCGTAGTAGAGCTATTTGCAAATTTATCGTCTCTTAACAAGCTATTATTAATCATAATAAAGCTGGCTCTTGCAACAACAGCAAAGAACATTGAAGCGGTAAATTTCCAATGAAAAATAATTTTAAAAAATGATTCCCAGTTATTTAAACTTCCTTTAATGAGTGATTTCTCGCCCAATAAAAAAATTGATGTAGCGTTGCAAATACAAAACATAAGTGTCCAGAAAAAAGTATGAATATTCATGTATTGAATTTAATGATTAGAAGCGATAACTGAATTATTGTTGATGTTTGAAATGAGCAGCTTGATAGAAAAAAAAGAACAGTTTTGATAATGGCTTTCCCCAAATTTTTTCAAATATTGCTTGTTCTTCTTTTTGAATACCTTTTGATTGAATGCCATCAACTGTTCCTGATCCTTGATGAATTAGACGATTCACTAAGGGCTTATTGGTAAATGCTATAGAGAACGGAGTAGCAAAAATTTCAACCCAAGCAGCCCAATCAAGAACATATGAATATTGCTCATTAAACTTAAATTGACTTAACTGCTCTCTGTTATATGTAACAGTTGGACAACAAATGGGGTTTCCGAAGGAAATAACCATTTTTTTCAAAATCATTGAACGTAATGGATTTTGTAATTTAAATGGTAAAAGCAGAATTGACTTAACCAATAAACTCAATGAAAAAGAAGTTTTTTTATTTTCTATAATTTCATTTGCTCCAGTAAAGTGTATTGCAGCATCAGGGAATTGTTGAATTGCATGAAATGTTGAAGCAGCAAATTCTGGAAGGTATATATCGTCTTGATGAATCAATGTTACCCATTTTGCTTTTGCAACATCAAGAGCAAAATTCCAATTATTAGAAACATTCTTGTTTTCTGGATTTACAAACAAATCAACACCATATTCCTTTGCTATTGTTTCTATATAAAGAGATGGAGTAGAAGTGCTAATGATTATTTTACTCTTAGCAGTTTGTTGAATTAAGCTATTCAAACAAGCCGACAAATATGGTGAATCTTTGTAAGCTGTCACTACAAAACAATGCTCATTCATATTTATGCAGAATTAGTTTTCTAATCAATCCCAATTGTTCTGCTATTAAACCGAGCAAAAATATTACAAATGAAAAAACATAACCCAATAAGGCGCCAACACTTAAACCATTACCTTTTAAAAAAATGGGTATTTGCCAAAAGGATGTAATTGCAAAAAAGAATAAAGCTGCGGGTATGAAAATCTTAAGAGGATTAAACAGCATTAAAATATTGATAATTTCTATTACAGTTTGCATGGCAGTACTTACTCCAATGGTACTTTCACCAGCAATTCTAGCATTTACCTGAATGGGTTTTTCTAATACTAAGTGTTTTTGGCTAATGAAAATTAGTGTCATAGTGTCACTGTATGCCATTGAATTAGGGCATAATGGTAAATATTTTTTGGCTAAATTAGTTTGGTAGATTTTCATGCCGGAATTCAAATCATTGATATTGAGGGGCAATAAAATTTTAGCGATTTTTCGAATCATCCATTTCCCTGTTTCCCTGAAAATACCTGAAGAATACTTTTGAGGTCTTTCTCCTACAATCATGTCAGCATTTGAGTCTTCTATGCATTGTAGAAGATACTTTACAGATTCCTCATGGTGCTGTCCATCAGCATCGTAAGTAATACAAAATGGAGTTGACGTGTTTTCAATGCCTGTTTTTATAGCCCCACCATAACCTTTGTTGACTTTGTGATGTATTAGTTTTATCCTTGGATTATTTTCCCATTGCATTAATACATTTTTAGTCTCGTCAGTTGAACCATCATTTACGATAATAATTTGCCAATTTTCTACTTCGCTTATCATTAATAAGCTAGGTATTACAGTTGGCAAACTCTTTGACTCATTGTATGCTGGAATGACTATCGTCAATTTTGATGTCATTATTTTTTCTTTTTTAGTTCACTTAATGCCCAGTTTAGGTTGCCCTTTGCCAGATTAAAATTAGGATTAATAGCAAGCGCTTTTCTACAGTATTCTGCTGCTTTTTCCCAATCTTTTTTCATGTTATATGCTGCGCCAATATTATTAAAGGCATTTTCATTATTAGGTTCAATAGCTAATATGTCTTGACAAACTTTTATGCACTCATCAAATTTATTTTCATTATAAAGTATTAAACTTTTATTAATCATTTGTGCAACAACATTAATTTTTTCATTAGGAATTTTAGCAGTTTCTTTCTTTATGCTTTGATTTAAAAACAGTTCCCCATCTTTATCATTCGGATCTATTTTTAAAATGCTTTTTGAAGACCAATTTAGTTTATCCCAATTTTGAGTTTGACTGTATAATTGACATAAAAATTTTAAAGCTTCTGGGTCATATTTGTTAATTTGATGAGACTCCAAAAGGATTTTTTCTGCTTCTTCAAATCTTTGTTGGTTAATTAAAAACTTCCCATAAAAATTATAAGGACTGTGTTCATGGCCTTTGGTTAATTCTATAGCTTTTTTAAAATATAAGTCGGCTTCATTGATTTGTTGTGTTGCACTTTTTAAAACACCCATATTAACAAATAATGTAGGGTAGTAGGGTACGTATTGTTGTGCTTTCAGAAAATATTCGTTTGCACCAACATAGTTTCCTTTACTCATTTGTGTTAGGCCATAGTTCATCAATCCTCTTCCATTGGTCGGACTTTTTATGGTAACATCAAGCCACAAGCTTTCTTCAGTCTTCCAAACTTTATTTCTTTCTCTTACGCCATAGGCATGTGCTGCGATTAATATGAATCCAATTGATAAGAAAATTTGAGCACTATATTTTAATGAAGTATAATTCTTCCATAAACGAGTCAAAACATTTCCTAATGAAAGTGTTAATCCTATGAATGCATAAAACATTCTATGATCGTTAGTTACTTCTGCAAAAGGAGCAATTGAAGTAGGTAATAAGGTAACGCCAAACCAAATCAAACCAAAAGCAAAAGGTTTTGTTTCTGCTTTTTTTGAATAATGAAATACAGAAAAAACTAAAGTTGTAAAAAAACAAAGACCTACAATAATCCTTTCGTCAAAAGGATTCATAATTACTGTCCAATCTGAATCCGCACTCAAGTTTGCTGGAATAAAGAAGGCAATAAAATAACGTAGCCAAACATATGGTTGGGTCAGTATATAGTACCCCAATGGATTAGATATATCAGTGGTGCTCTGAATTTTTGAAAGTGTATAATACTGTAAAATCCCAACAGCAATGGTCAAAGGAAGCAATTGTAATATTGTATTGCCTATGACTGAAAAATTTGATTTTTTAAAACAATCAAACAAACTCATTTTTCTTTCAAATAAAAGAATATAGAAAAACAAGAGTATTACCAGGGTTAAAACGGTTTCTTTGGTTAACACCCCTAACAAAGCAGGGATTATATATAAATACCGATTTCGGTATTTTGGGAAATAAACAAAAATTGAAAAGGATAGTAAAATGAAAAAAGTTGAATAAACATCTGATCTAGAAATGATATAATTGATTGTTTCAGCATTTGCCGTGTGAATTCCATAAAAGGCTGTTATGAACATTATCAGCAATTTGCTTGCATTATTATTGTTTGTATTTAAAATTTTTTGATAAAAAAAATACAACACGATTAACATGATAGCATAGACAATGAATGTACTCAAGTGAAAATAAAATGGATTGAGTCCATCACCAAACCAATAATCTAGGGCTAAAGAAAGTGTTATTAAAGGTCGTAATCCCCAATGAGAGGGGAGAGAGCTAAACATTTCAGGGGAATAAAAAAACTTACCCGCATTAGAAATATCCCTTATATAAATATTTGTTTGAATAGTATGCGAATCATCAAAATGAAAAGTGTTTTGAAAATGATTGCTATACGCACCCAAAAAAAACAATGCAAGCGCTACAAGAATAATCCAACGATAATATTTAAACATTCCCTTAGTTCTTTTGCTGCAATTTATATATTAATAGCCTCTTTTAAGGTGTTTTATGTATACAAACAAGTGGGTATTTATTATTAACATCTGTTGAAAAATCAAAAAATATTTAATAAATATAATTTTTAAATGTATAATAAATTTATAAACATTACGTTATAAATATAAATTTAATTAATTTAATTTGAGCATTTTCGCGAGTTTGTATTAAAAAAAATCATACAGCTTTTTGGCTTTCTTTGTCATAGATATAAAAAAAACGGAATAAATAACTGTGAATCTTACTATAAAAAAAATACTCAATTATCGTTTTTCATTGGAATCATTGCGATTTCCCAAAGTGATATTGTTTTTTTCTATAATTTTACCTAGTATGATTGTAGCACAAGATTCTGGCCGTTTTACAATGGGATTTATTGGTAATCAAGGTGGGTCAGAAATTGTTTATTCGTCACCCGTCGTAATCCCTGGATCAAATTGTATAGATGTTGAAGCTGGGTTAAGATTTCTTCTAAAACGCGGGAATGGTGATTTTTCTATTGGTTGTATCGAAAAGCAAAATCAAAACATTGTTGAGCTGACTTCTTATCCTAATCCTGCAGTTGATTTTACGATAGTAAAGCCACTTACAACTATCCCGCAAATTGCAAGTAATGAATATTTTATTCAAGTTTCTGATTATCGTGGAAAAGTTTACGAGCAGCTAAAAACAGATTTTGTGGGTCTTACAAATGGTATCAGACTTTCATTGTCAAATTTAACAAGAGGCTATTATTTAGTGACTATTACTTCGAAATCTCAAGTATTCCAAACCCTTAAAATCATCAAAAATTAATTATGATTTCAAGGCGTTTTTTTAAAATAATTTTATGGCTCTTTCCACTTTTTTTGGTTGGAGCCAAAGTTAGTTTTGGACAAACGCCCTATAATCCCAAAGGAATACTATTTCAAGCTGTAGCAACAGATAACAATAATAACCCTGCCAATAAAAGAACAGTTCATGTTCAAACATCTATCATTTGGCAATCTCCTACAGGTGGGGTTGTGTTTGGTGAAAATTTTAAAGTTAATACATCTACAGAGGGAATTTTCACAATCGTAATTGGACAGGGTAATAGAACCGAAGGTGTATCTTCATTTTCCGATATTGATTGGTCCAAAGGGCCATTTTTTTTGAATATTAAAGCTGCAATAGAACCAAGTCCATTAACACCAGGTTGGCAAGCAAGTTCCAATTATGTAAACATGGGTACGTCTCAGTTCTGGGCAGTACCTTATGCAAGTTTTGCCGCAAATGTTGCAGGGTTTGATCTTAAACTTAACTTATCAGATACAGCAGCAATGCTATCGCCTTATTTGAGAAAGTCTGATACATCAGCAATGCTTGCCCCAATCAGACGTCAACTGGTTGATCATATATTCTCCGATAGCAGAAATGGTTTGGTTCCGGCAATTACAGGCCCACCTCAAGGAAGAGTTTTATCTGATAATGGTACATGGGTTAGTTTAAATGCATTACCAGGAATTTCAGGATCCACTGGTGCTACTGGTGCAACAGGAGCCACTGGTGCAACTGGCGCTACTGGAGCACAAGGTATTCAAGGTATAACTGGCGCTACTGGTGCAACCGGCGCACAAGGTATTCAAGGTATTACTGGTGCAACAGGTGCTACAGGAGCGCAAGGCATTCAAGGTATCACTGGTGCTACAGGTGCAACAGGCGCTCAGGGTATTCAAGGTATTACGGGAGCAACTGGTGCAACTGGTGCACAGGGTATTCAAGGTATAACAGGTAACACAGGTGCTACCGGCGCAACTGGCGCTCAGGGTATTCAAGGTATTACGGGTGCAACAGGTGCACAAGGTATTCAAGGTATAACAGGTAACACAGGTG
>JAIXYL010000062.1 GCA_027490265.1 Sediminibacterium sp. | reverse complement strand
TAACTGAATCAACCATACTTACATGAATGGGTACTAGCTTATACAAAAACTGAGGCATATTGCCTGCTAAAATCTGACCCAATGCCAATGAATCTCTTTGCTGCCATTGCATTTGCTTGGCTTCTGTATAAAACGCTTCCCCTGTTAAACCGTTTGTAGGATGTTTTGGCTGATACAAATGTTGGCCACATCCAAAAGACATGGCCAACATCCATAAACTGAACAATGACTGAATATATTTCAATTGAACTATTAATTATAATAGGCCATTAGCCAACATGTATTCTGCAATTTGTACAGCATTGGTAGCTGCACCTTTTCTAAGATTATCACTCACAATCCACATATTTAATGTCTTGTCTTGCGATTCATCTCTTCTGATACGACCCACAAATACTTCATCTTTTTCGTGTGCCCACAATGGCATTGGGTAAATTTGATTCGGCAAATCGTCTTGAACTATGACACCAGGCGCTGCAGCCAATAACAATTTCACATCTTCCACCGTAAAATCGTTTTCAAATTCAATATTCACGCTTTCACTATGCCCTCCAACAACAGGAATGCGCACGGTTGTTGCGGTGACGCGAATAGAATCGTCTTGCATAATTTTATTGGTTTCCTTGACCATTTTCATTTCTTCTTTGGTATAGCCATTCTCTAAAAACACATCAATCTGTGGAATAACATTTAAATCAATGGGATATTTATACGCCATATCTCCCTCTACACTTTGGCGTTCATTAAACAATTGGTCTACTGCTTTTTTACCGGTTCCTGTAACACTTTGGTAAGTGCTTACCACTACACGCTTAATTTTATATTTCAAGTGTAAGGGTTGCAAAGCCACCACCATTTGAATGGTGGAACAATTTGGATTGGCAATAATATAGTCCTCGCTGGTAAGTACTGACGCATTCACTTCAGGTACTACTAATTTTTTGGTAGGATCCATTCTCCAAGCAGAAGAGTTGTCAATCACACGAATGCCCGCAGCTGCATACTGTGGCGCCCACTCTAAAGAAGTGCTACCACCAGCAGAAAATATAGCCACAGCTGGTTTGGCTGCAATACCGTCTGCCATGCTGACTACCTTGTAAGCTTTGCCTTTAAACATCACTTCCTTACCTACAGATCTTTCAGATGCTACCGGCACTATTTCAGTTACCGGAAATTGTCTCTCTGCTAATACTTGCAACATTTTGGTTCCTACTAAACCTGTTGCGCCAACTACTGCTACTTTCATGTTGTTCCCCCCGTCTCCGTTTTGGAGTTTTAGTGTTAATAAAAAAGCCTTCCAAATTTGGAAGGCTCGTTAATATGAATCAGTTTAAAACATACAAACACCTTCCACTTAGAGCGGTTTTTTGTTACGTTTTATGTTCTTTATCATGGTCATTCAAAAACGAATATACAATCTTTCAATTAATTGCCCAATTGAATATCGAAGTTCACCAACTGTACAAATTCATCTAATCTGGCTTCAATATCTGATTGATTAATTTCTCTCAAACGTTGTGTGCCAAATTTTTCAACACAAAAAGATGCCATCGCACTACCAACAATAATGGCCGTTTTCATATTTTCAAATGAAATGTCTTTGGTCTTAGCAATATGGCCAATGAAGCCACCAGCAAAAGTATCCCCAGCACCTGTTGGATCAAACACTTCTTCTAATGGTAATGCAGGAGCAAAAAACACTTTGGTTCTATGGAACAATAAAGCACCATGTTCTCCTTTTTTAATGATTAAATATTTTGGGCCCATCTGCATGATTTTAGCAGCAGCTTTTACCAAAGAATATTCACCACTCAACTCGCGTGCTTCACTATCATTCACCATTAATAAATCAACCATTGCCAAAGTTTGCTTAAGATCATCCATGGCAATTTCCATCCAGAAATTCATGGTATCCATTACAATCAATTTAGGTCTGGTCTTAAGTTGTTCAATCACGCTTCTTTGCACTGATGGAGCTAGGTTGCCGAGCATTAAAAACTCACAATCTTGGTAGCTGTCTGGAACAACAGGCTCAAAACTTCCCAATACATTTAATTGTGTGTCTAATGTATCGCGGGTATTCATATCCATATGATAACGGCCACTCCAGAAGAAGGTTTTCTCATCTTTTTTAATTTGAACACCTTCAAGATTTACACCACGTTCAGTTAAAATGTCTAACTCAGCTTGTGGAAAATCGCCACCTACCACAGAAATCTGTTTTACTGGGGTATAATTGGATGCACACCAAGCAATATAGGTTCCAGCGCCGCCAATGATTTTGTCACTTTTCCCGAAAGGGGTTTCAATGGCGTCGAAAGCCATGGATCCAACTACTACTAAAGACATAAGTTTATTTTATGATAAGGCAGCGAAATTAATGGATAATCGGGTAATCGAGCCAATTTAGCTATGATCCCCCATAAACTAACAAAATTCAATTAATTCTGGATTTTCATTGCTAACATGTGTTAGTATATTATCTTCGTGCCATGGCCAGAATTAAAATTGAAAAGAACAGTAGCCGTAAAGAAGTGATTGTGAGCAAAGCCGCATCGCTTTTTAGAGAAAAAGGCTTTAAGGCAGCAAGTATGAGAGACTTAGCTGAAGCCGTTGGTGTTGAAGCAGCCAGTCTCTACAATCATATCAAGTCTAAAACAGAGTTGCTTCATGAACTGTGTTTTGGCGTTGCCAATCGGTTCATGCACCATATGGATCAGGTGGAAGCTAAAAAAACCAGCTCCATTGCCAAAGTTGAAGAGTTGGTTCGTTTTCACATCAATGAAATGATTCACCAATACGAAGAAGTATATGTAAGCGACCGTGAGTGGAAACATTTATCAGATCCGTATTTATCCAATTTTCAGAATCAACGAAGAATGTACCGCAAAAGATTTGCGGCCATTATTGAAGCCGGAATTCGGAACAAAGAAATCAAATCCATTGACGCCCCAACAGCAGTGTTGATTATACTGCATGCCATCAGTGGCATTGAGAGTTGGCATCGATCAACCCAAAAAATTAATGCCGAAGAATTGACCAATAATATGATTACCATTTTAGTGGGAGGATTAACAAATGTCTAAGTTTGAAACACTTATCGTTAAAGAAGTAAGGCGCGAAACTGCAGACTGTGTGTCGATTGCATTTGATGTAACAGATGCATTGGCAAACAGCTTTGTATATAAGCAAGGGCAATATATTACCATCAAAGCCCAAATCAATGGAGAAGACATCAGGCGTTCCTATTCTATTTGCAGCAGCCCACTTGACAAAACATTAAGAATTGCCGTGAAAAAAGTACCGGGAGGGCTCTTTTCAACTTGGGCCAATGAATCATTACAAGCTGGCACTGCATTGGAAGTCATGCCGCCCATGGGCAAATTTTATACTGAATTAAATCCTGAAACTAAGCGCCAATATGTAGCATTTGCATCGGGCAGTGGCATCACGCCTATATTATCGATCATTAAAACAACGCTTTTAACTGAACCGCTCAGTCATTTCACGTTGATTTATGGCAATAGAAACAGACATAGTATTATTTTTAAAGAAGCACTAGAATCGCTCAAGAATAAATTCATGGGTCGATTCAGCATCGTCTATATACTATCGAGAGAAAAAACAGATGCACCCATTCATTTTGGCAGAATTGATGAAGAAAAATGTCAACAGCTTTGTAAAACCATTCTTCAAAACCAACCAATAGATCATTATTTTTTATGTGGTCCTGAAGACATGATTTTTGGTGTTAAAAAAGCGTTAGAAGACAGTGGTGTTGACAACAAAAAAATTCATTTTGAATTATTTACTACTGGGGCACGCGTTCAAAAAACCCAACAAACCCATTCAAGTACCAAACAAGAAGTGAAAAGCCATATTACGGTAAAACAAGACGGGGTAACTTTTGAATTTGATTTAGGGTTTGAAGGAGAAAGTATTTTAGATGCAGCCTTAAAAAATGGAGCCGATTTACCTTTTGCTTGTAAAGGCGGTGTATGCTGTACTTGCAAAGCGAAATTGGTAGAAGGCGAAGTAGATATGGATGTGAATTATGGATTAGAGCAGGAAGAAATTGAACACGGTTTTATTTTGACTTGTCAGTCTCATCCAAGAACAGAAAATGTATTAATTGATTTTGATGTTAAATAACCAATGTATGGAACAGGATTTAGAAAAAATCTTTCAAGACAAGATTGATCGTGAAGTAAGAATTGAGCCAAAGGACTGGATGCCTGAAAAATACAGGCAAACATTAATCAGACAGATTAGTCAACATGCCCACAGTGAAATCATTGGTATGTTGCCAGAGGGCAATTGGATTACCAGAGCCCCATCGTTGCGCAGAAAAGCCATTTTATTGGCAAAAGTGCAAGACGAAGCAGGCCATGGTTTGTACTTATACAGTGCCGCTGAAACCCTTGGTATCAGTAGAGACCAGATGTATGATCAATTACATACGGGTAAAGCCAAATACTCATCCATTTTCAATTATCCAACCCTTAGTTGGGCTGATATGGGGGTGATTGGTTGGTTGGTAGATGGTGCAGCCATCATGAATCAAGTACCACTCTGTAGAAGCAGTTTTGGACCTTATGCAAGAGCCATGGTTCGCGTTTGTAAAGAAGAAAGTTTTCACCAACGTCAGGGTTTTGAAATCTTGCATGTGTTAAGCAAAGGTACTGAAGCACAACGCAGAATGGCACAAGATGCCATCAACAGATGGTGGTGGCCCAGCTTGATGATGTTCGGTCCTAAAGATGATGAAAGCCCGAACTCTATTCAAAGCATGCAATGGAAAATCAAACGTTTCAGCAACGACGAACTCAGACAAAAATTTGTAGACGTTTGTGCAGAGCAAGTAAAAGTATTGGGCTTTACACTACCCGATAAAGATTTAAAATGGAATGAAGCAAGAGGCCATTACGATTTCGGACCTATTAACTGGGATGAGTTCTGGCAAGTAGTACAAGGCAATGGACCATGCAATAAAGAACGTTTAGATGCGCGCAAAAAAGCATGGGAAGAAGGCGCTTGGGTAAGAGATGCTGCATTAGCCTATGCCAATAAAAAAGCCAAACAAAAACAACAGGCTGCTGCATAACCTTAAAACAAATCAATATGAGCTTTCAAATAAATAAACTCTATTACGGCGACTATGGCGAAAGTAAAAATGGTGCAGCCGATATTTCAACTACCCAACAAAATACAGCAGAGTGGCCTCTATGGGAAGTCTTCATTAGAAGCAAGCAGGGATTAGATCATAAGCATGCTGGTAGCTTGCATGCTGCTGATGCGGCCATGGCGATTGAAAATGCCAGAGATGTGTATACCAGAAGAATGGAGGGCGTTAGTCTTTGGGTTGTAGAAAGTAAATACATACATGCAAGCAATCCAGACGAAGCAGGATCCTTATACGATCCAGCCAATGATAAAGCATATAGACATCCAACTTTTTATGATTTACCAGAGGAAGTAAAATACATGTAATGGCCACTATGAAAAATGAGATTGATTTTTTACTTCACTTAGCAGACAATGCTTTAATCATTGGACACCGCAACAGTGAATGGTGCGGACATGGTCCAATATTAGAACAAGATATTGCCATTACCAATATTGCATTAGACTATATTGGCCAAGCGAGAAATTTTTATCAGCATGCAGCAGCATTAATTAATCAAAACCCCACAGGAATTGATATCACCCAAACAGGAAATGATATGGTGTTGCCTGCAACGGAAGACAGTTTGGCTTATTTAAGAGATGTGCGCGAGTTCAAGAATTTATTGATTACAGAAATACCCAATGGCGATTGGGCACATACCACCCTGCGATTGTTTTTATTGAGTGCATTTGAATTAGAATTGTTTATGCAATTATTACAACATACAGATGCGCAAGTAGCAGCTATTGCAGAAAAATCTATTAAAGAAGTGAGCTACCATGTAAAATGGAGTCAAGATTGGGTTCTAAGATTGGGTGATGGAACAGAAGAAAGCAAACAAAGAATGCAAGCGGCTATTGAAGCAATTTGGCCTTATACGGGAGAGCTGTTTATACAACCCGACTATGCTACAGCAGCTTGTTTAGATTATGCAGCTATTCAGGCTGCATGGAACAAAAAAGTGTTGGCTGTTTTTGAAGAAGCAGGGCTTCATATTCCTTCAAAAACATTTGTACAAAAAGGAGGCGCCGACGGCATGCATACAGAACACTTAGGATATATTTTAGCAGAAATGCAATACTTACAAAGAGCATATCCCAATAGCGAATGGTAAACAATACAATTGCCACCAATGCCATTTGGAAAATTCTGGAGACTGTTAAAGATCCAGAAGTGCCTGTATTATCAGTGGTGGATTTAGGGGTGATTAGGGCTGTATCATTAGAGGCAAAACAGGTTACGGTTACCATCACACCAACTTATACGGGTTGCCCAGCGATGGACATGATTTCGATGCATATTAAAATGGCATTGAATGCTGCTGGTTACCAAACCACCATTCAAACTATTTTATCACCCGCATGGACCACTGATTGGATTACCGAAAACGGGAAGCAGCAACTAAAAGCCTACGGCATTGCTCCCCCTGTGGGAAAAAGTTTTGATCAGGCTTATTTAGAAGACATCATAGTACCATGTCCACAATGTAATTCCACTCATACGGTATTGGTATCACAATTTGGAAGTACGGCTTGCAAAGCATTGTATAAATGTGAAACATGCAAAGAGCCCTTCGATTATTTTAAATGTCATTAATGAATGTATATGGACCCAATATTATTTAACGTTGAATCAGGTGTAGCGTTTATTACCATCAACAGACCTGATAAATTGAATTCTTTTAACAGAGCAATGGCGTTGCAATTACAAAATATTTTAGACCAATGCGCTGCAGATGAAAGTGTTCGGGCCATTTATTTAACGGGCGCAGGAAAAGGATTTTGTGCAGGACAAGATTTAGCAGAAGTGGTTGATCCAGAAGGACCAGGTATGCAGCGTATTTTGAGTGAACATTATAATCCCATTGTACAAAGACTTAGAGATATTGCAAAGCCAGTAGTAGCAGCTGTGAATGGCGTTGCTGCAGGTGCGGGTGCTAATATTGCTTTTGCTTGTGATGTGGTGGTTAGTAAATCTTCTGCTTCATTTATTCAAGCATTTTCTAAAATTGGATTGATTCCAGATAGTGGTGGAACCTATACCCTTCCTAGATTAATTGGTTTTCAAAGAGCCAGCGCACTCATGATGCTGGGTGATAAAGTTTCTGCTGCCGATGCATTACAAATGGGTATGTTGTACAAAGTGTTTGAAGACGACGTATTTGAAACAGAGAGTAAAAAAATAGCATTACAGTTAGCGCAAATGCCCACAAAAGCATTGGGCTATATTAAAGCAGCATTGAATGCTTCAGCTACCAATGATATCAGTAGCCAATTGGCATTAGAAGATGAATTACAACAAAAAGCTGCAGCTACTGCAGATTTTAAAGAAGGCGTAGATGCATTCTTAGCCAAACGGGCACCTCAATACAAAGGACAATAATCCTAAATATTTAACTATGACACCACAGCATATTGTTGATGAAATGATGAAAGCAGATATGTTTTCTCAGTGGTTAGGCATTGAAGTGATTGACATTCAAGAAGGGTACAGCAAAATTAAAATGCAAGTAAGACCAGAGATGATGAATGGATTGGGCATCGTGCATGGCGGGATTGCTTTTGCATTTTCGGATAGTGCATTTGCTTTTGCTTGTAATAACAGAAATAATTTATCGGTTGCCTTAGATACCTCTATCAATTTTTTAAAGCCTGTGCATGTAGGTGATACATTGATTGCAGAAGCAAAAGAATTGCACAATGGTAGATCAACAGGCTTGTATCAAATAACCATTTTGAATCAACACGAACAATTGGTGTCTATTTTTAAAGGCAATTGTTTTAGAACAGGTAAACCAGTGGTAAAAGCATCCATATGATTTATTCATTTAAGGGATTTATACCGGTAGTACACGAAAGCGCGTTTGTACATCCACAAGCTGCCGTTACAGGCAATGTAATTATTGGTAAAAATGTGTACATAGGACCAGGTGCTGCAATCAGGGGCGATTGGGGTGCCATCATTATTGAAGACGGTTGTAATGTGCAAGAGAATTGTACCCTACATATGTTTCCAGGCACTACAGTATTACTTAAAGAGAATGCACATATTGGGCATGGTGCAGTGATTCATGGAGCAACCATTGGTCGCAATTGTTTGGTTGGTATGAACGCAGTTATCATGGACAATGTAGTGCTCGAAGATGAATGCATTGTTGGTGCCATGAGTTTTATTAAAGCAGATGAACAATACCCGACTCGTTCGTTAATTGCAGGCAACCCCGCAAAAATCATTAAGCAAGTATCGGATGAAATGATTGCATGGAAAACCAAGGGTACAGCGCTTTACCAGCAACTCCCCAAAGAGATGCAAGATTTTTCTGTTGCCTGTGACCCTCTGAGAACAATTCCATCTGATCGCCCGCAACAAGACATACTTTATACCACTTGGAATGCACTGAAAAAGTAGACCAATTAGCAATGTTGTATCTTTGCCAATAAATCATACAAGTGTCGGAAAGGAATAACTTCATAGACTATATCAGAATTTTTGCCCGCAGTGGTCACGGCGGCGCAGGTGTTAGGCATTTTATGCGCAATAAGTTAACCGCAATGGGTGGACCTGATGGCGGTGATGGTGGTCGTGGTGGTCATATTATTTTAAGAGGGAACAGCAATCTTTGGACTTTATTGCACTTGAGATATTTCAAAAATGTATTAGCAGAACATGGAGAGAATGGCAGCAAAGACAATTGTACCGGCAGAGATGGAAAAGACATCATCATTGAAGTGCCATTAGGCACCATTGCAAGAGATGAGGAGACTGGAAAAATAGAAGCTGAAATTTTAGAAGACGGACAAGAATATATTTGGATGCGAGGTGGTAGAGGTGGGTTAGGTAATGGCAATTTTGCTACCCCAACCAACCAAGCACCCGACCATGCACAACCCGGAGAACCAGGCATTGAGGGCTGGAAAAATATTGAGCTGAAAGTATTGGCAGACGTGGGTTTGGTAGGATTTCCAAATGCAGGAAAATCTACTTTACTGTCGTCCATAACCGCTGCTAAACCAAAGATTGCCAATTATGCATTTACAACATTGATTCCGCAATTAGGCATGGTAGAATACCGCGATTCAAAATCATTTTGTATAGCCGATTTACCGGGTATTATTGAAGGTGCCGCGGAAGGAAAAGGATTGGGACATCGTTTCTTAAGACATATTGAACGCAACTCCGTTTTATTATTTCTAATTCCAGCAGACAGCAATGATCATGGTAAAGAATTTGAGATCCTGCGCCAAGAATTGAGAAATTACAATGAAGACATGTTGCAGAAAGATTTCATCATCGCGATTAGTAAAAGCGATATGTTAGACGATGAATTAAAAGAAGCCATTAGTAAAGAATTACCGGCCAATATTCCACATATATTCATTTCTTCAGTAACCAATAAGGGCTTAACAGCCCTGAAAGACCTACTTTGGGAGACTTTGAACAAGCCAGTTAAATCATTTTAACTATTTCATTTTCAATAACTTACACCAAAAATTATATTTTTTGGGTTACCTTTTAGTCATTCGGGTATTAATGTGTATAGTGTACACTAAGCTTTTTCGTTTGCTGTTGCCATTTGAGAAGAATCTATTACTCACAGTAAAATTTGAAAAGTATGAAAAAGCAAACAATCGTTACCAGTGTTAAGAGAATCGTTTTTGGATCTGTGGTGTCTTCATTGATGTTTTTATCAGCCAACGCGTCTGTATCTCCTGTAAGAGCTTATGATATATCTACTAAAAGCAATGCAGAAGTAAAGTACAGCGGAATTGATAGAAATCAATTACACACCATCCAGGTAAAATTCAGCAACCCAACGGGTGCATCTTTTAACCTAATCATTACAGATGCCAACAATGAATTGGTATTCAAAGGCAATTACACTGAGAAAGATTTCAACAAAACTTTTAAATTCCCCAAAGACGAATCAAGCAAATTGTCTTTTGTAATTGAAGAAGTAAAGTCAAAGAAATCTGAGCAGTACAATGTAAGTTTTGAAACCATTGTTATTGAAAACGCTGTAATCAGCAAAAATTAATTAAACGCTATTGTTAAACAAAAGAGGCACTCAATCGAGTGCCTCTTTATTATTTTAAAGCGGTAAGATCTATCCTACTGCTTCAGATTTCATGCTCTTAGAAACTTTAGAACGTTCGTTCTCATCTAAAATAGATTTACGCATACGAATATTCTTAGGCGTTACTTCAATACACTCATCTTGCTGAATATATTCCATACACTCTTCTAAAGTAAACTGCAATTTTGGAACAATTCTCACTGCATCATCACTTCCGCTTGCACGGTGGTTGGTGAGTTTTTTCATTTCCACTGCATTCACATTTAAATCTCCTGGCTTAATATGTTCTGCAATAATTTGACCAACATATACTTCATCTCCTGGATCTACAAAGAAAGATCCACGATCTTGTAACTTATCAATTGAATAAGCAGTTGTTACGCCTTGGAACTTTGCAATTAATACACCATTGCTTCTTCCAGGAATAGGTCCTTTCCATGGTTTGTAATCAATAAAGCGGTGTGCCATTACAGCTTCACCGGCAGTACCAGTTAGCATTTGAGAACGCAGACCAATCAACCCTCTTGAAGGTATTTCAAACTCAAGGTGTTGCATTTCGCCCTTCGATTCCATGATTTGCATTTCACCCTTACGCTGGGTGACTAAGTCAATTACTTTACCACTGTACTCAGAAGGCACATCAACTACTAGGTTCTCATAAGGCTCGTGCTTTTTACCATCAATGGTTTTAACCAATACCTGCGGATTACCAACCGTTAATTCATAGCCTTCTCTGCGCATGGTTTCTACCAATACGCCTAAGTGCAAAATACCTCTACCAAATACTAAGAAACTATCGGCACTGTCTGTATCTTCTACTCTTAATGCTAAGTTCTTTTCGGTTTCTTTCATTAAACGATCACGCAAGTGACGAGAAGTAACAAACTTACCATCTCTACCAAAGAATGGCGAGTTGTTGATGCTGAAAGTCATACTCATGGTAGGCTCATCCACACTAATGATGGGTAACCCTTCTGGGTTTTCAACATCAGCGATGGTATCGCCAATATTGAACTCTTCTAATCCTACTACTGCACAAAGATCACCAGATAACACTTCTGTTACTTTACGCTTACCCATTCCTTCAAACACATACAATTCTTTTACTTTCATTTTCTTGAAAGTACCATCTGCTTGAACTAAGGCAATCTGTTGTCCTTCTTTAATAGACCCTCTGGTTACTTTACCAATGGCAATTCTACCCAAGAATGAAGAATAATCTAATGAAGTAATTTGTAACTGAAGGGTTCCTTCATTTACTTTAGGTGCTGGCACATACTTAATGATACCATCCATTAAAGGAAATATATCTTCTGTTTGTGTTAAGCTATCATTGAACCAACCGTTCTTTCCACTACCATAAAAAGTAGGGAAGTTTAATTGTTCTTCTGTTGCGTCTAGGTTAAAGAATAATTCAAAAACCGCATCGTGAACCTCGTCTGGTCTACAGTTGGGTTTGTCTACTTTATTAATTACCACAATAGGATGCAAGTTTAATTGCAATGCTTTCTGCAATACAAAACGTGTTTGAGGCATTGGTCCTTCAAAAGCATCCACCAATAAAATAACCCCATCGGCCATTTTCAATACGCGTTCTACTTCACCACCAAAATCACTGTGGCCTGGTGTATCAATTACATTGATTTTGTAACCATTGTAAGTAACAGCAGCATTTTTACTGAAGATGGTGATACCACGCTCTCTTTCTAAATCGTTGCTGTCCATAATTAACTCACCAGCATCCTGGTTGTCTCTAAATACTTTAGTTGCACCTAAAATTCGGTCAACTAAAGTTGTTTTGCCATGGTCAACGTGTGCGATGATGGCAATGTTTCTTATTTCCATTATTGTGTATTTGACTCAGTATCAATCAATTAGATGATTCATACTGTTTATTTGAGCGGCAAAGGTACGGCTTTAACGTGGGGCAGCAAGTAAATAAGGGTCATTATTCTGTTAACTATCTAATGGCAGATGCACAATAAACCCTAATTTTATTTGAACGATAGGCCAATGAAATTGATTTTATTGATTGTAATGGTGGTTTTTTACCTCTTTGCTGGGAGCTATCATTTTATTAATCCAAGCTTTTATACACCATTATTCCCGCCCTATTTGGCCAAATGGGCCCCAACTTTAAATATATTGGCTGGTATTGCTGAAATTGTTTTGGCCCTTGGTTTATGTTTTGCAACAACCAGACAATGGGCAGCTTACGGTATCATTGCCATGTTGATTGCCTTTATTCCCGCTCATATTTATATGATTCAGCTCGGGAACTTTAAAATAGGCAGTTTTCAAATGACTCCACTAATTGGCTGGGTTCGCTTATTGGTTTTGCAACCTTTATTGATGGCCTGGGCCTGGTATGTTAAAAATCTTTAATTCTATTTTATGCGTTTAATCAAATGGTTATTGGGTATTGTATTATTGTTGGGTCTTGTGTATTTGGTAGGCCCTAATCCATCTACCCCAGTTTATACTGCAACCCTTCCGACTATTCCAAGCAACCCTGCTGAGCTGGAGGCTTCAATCCACTCAAACGAAAAAAAGCATAAGACCCGACCCAACAATGAAGCAAGAATTGTTTGGGCCAACGATAGTGCAAAACAGAAAACACCATATGCCATTGTGTACTTACATGGCTTCAGTGCCAGTCAAGAAGAAGGCAATCCGGTTCACCAAAATATTGCGAAAGCTTTTGGTTGTAATTTATACTTAGCACGTTTGTCTGAACATGGCATCGATACCACTGATGCGTTGATTAATATGACTGCAGAAAGTTTATTTGAGTCTGCTAAAGAAGCCTATGCCATTGGCAAACAATTGGGTGAAAAAGTAATATTAATGGGCACTTCAACTGGTGGCACACTGGCCTTACAATTAGCCGCGATGTATCCTGAGATTGCAGGCTTGGTTTTATATTCTCCCAATATTGCCATTAAAGATCCCAATGCTTGGCTATTGAATAACCCATGGGGATTACAGATTGCGCGGTTGGTAAAAGGCTCTAATTATATGGGCGTAACTAAAGACAACCCGCTTTACCCACAATACTGGAATACCAAGTATCGCTTAGAAGCCACTGTACAATTAGAAGAACTTTTAGAAACCACCATGACTAAGGACAATTTTGCAAAAGTGAAACAACCTTTGTTGGTATTGTATTATTATAAAAACGAACAAGAACAAGACCCAGTCGTTAGTGTAGACGCTATGAAAAAAATGTTTGCAGAAGTAGGCACTTCAGCTGACAATAAAAAAATGATCCCAATTCCTAATTCAGGAAACCATGTAATGGCTTCTCCAATCCAATCAAAAGATATTCTTTCAGTTGAAAAAGAAACGGCAGCATTTTTAACTCAAGTATTAAAACTAGGCAAGCAATAAATATAGCTGTTGCAGATAAAAAGGGGATTGATTTATATAATTTTTAATGCCTAAAATAAATGATGGTTGAATTATAGGATTAGATTGAAATATTTCTTAGCCTTCTATGAGGATTATTTCAAAAGTAAAAAACAACGCTCCAGTATTTATACTCTTGTTTTTTATTTTGACCCCAAGTTCAGTAACTGCACAAATCAATAAACTGAATAGCTTAATTATTGATTCTACTGATTACAACTTTAATAAACCAATCATTTTTAGGGCAGGTATGCATTTGCCATTTGGTTTCCAACCTTTTGTTTCGGGTGAAGTAAAATTATTGAAGCGAGTGACTCTAAACATTCAAATGGGTACATCTATTGATGATGGAGATCCTCCTTGGAATGTCACCAATCCTGCAGAATTAGCAGATAGTGATAAGATAGGTTTTTCTGGATTTATATCTCCAGAGTTAAGGTATTTTTATAGGCCAACTCCTAGAATGCCAAAAACTCATGCACCCTTATTTGGTTTTTCTGGGGCATATATTGCATTAAAATATTTTGCCAGCACCCCGTCTAGTAAAATAAATAGTGCTGTCAACTATACATATGAAAACGTAAGTGCCTGGCAATTAAATGTTGGAGGTCAAATCCAATGGAATCGTCACTGCTTTGCAGGAATTTATGCAGGTAAAGTTCTAAGCAAACATCCAATACAAGATGGCTTAGTTACTAAAATACCCCTATTGCAATTTGGATTTACAGTGGGTTATGTGTTTTAAAACTAATCAAGTGAAAAAATCGATACTCTTTTTATGTTTAAGTTTAATAAGCATCAATAACTTAAACAGTCAAATAATTCCCAAAAAAAGAGAACTACCTCAACATCATTCACCCATTATTAGGGCAAATCTATTTGCACCGATTGGTTTTCATTTGTTCGGTTCTGCTGAAATTCCAATTTTACCCAAACTTACAATCATGCCACAGGTAGGGTTGGTTTCTGCATTTGGGTTTACCAAAGAAAGCATTGATCCTGCGTTAAGCAATAGCAGCACAGTTGGTTTTTTTGGGGTAGAATTAAGAAGGTATGTAAACTTATACCATCGGTATAAGAAAAAGAAAAATATCAATAATTACTCAGGCAACTATTTTGCGTTAAAATATTTTGCATCTACTCCGCCGTTTGCAAAAAGTAATCAATCTACCAATTTTGAAAGTACTAGAAGTATTCAAATACATTATGGTTTCCAAAGAGAAATTAATAAACGTTTTTTTTGGGGTGGTAATATCGGATTTGCAGTGGATGATGTATTCCTAGAAAATAGTCAAAATAGCCGCTATGGCCTTTTCCCTCTTTTACAATTCGGTGTTTCTGTTGGGTATACTTTTTAAGCAGCAGGGTAGTGCTAACCATAAAAGTTCCTTACCTTCATCAACTAACAAATTTGCTTGCATATGCCATTGAGTAAAATTGCCGGAATCGGCATGTATGTTCCATCTAATGTATATACCAATAATGATTTGACGAAATACATGGAAACCAATGATGAGTGGATTCAAGAAAGAACCGGCATTAAAGAACGCAGATACGCACATAGAACCGAGGAAACCACCACTACCATGGGTGTGGAAGCTGCAAAGATTGCCATAGAAAGAGCAGGTATTACTGCACAGGATATTGACTTTATTATTTTTGCAACTTTATCCCCAGATTACTATTTTCCTGGCTGTGGCGTTTTGGTACAAAGAGCCATGCAAATGAAAGAAGTAGGTGCATTGGACGTCAGAAATCAATGCAGTGGTTTTGTTTACGCATTAAGTGTGGCCGATCAATTTATTAAAACTGGGATGTATAAGAATATATTGGTGATTGGCAGTGAAAAGCATTCCTTTGGTTTAGATTTTTCTACGCGTGGTAGAAATGTGTCGGTGATATTTGGTGATGGAGCTGGTGCAGTAGTATTGCAGCCAACTGAAAAAGAAGGTCAAGGTATTTTAAGTACACATTTACACAGTGATGGAGAGTCTGCAGAAATTTTAGCTATGTACAATCCTGGTTCGCACGCCAATCATTGGGGAACCAAGGATTACGCCAGCTTTGACGACGCAGAAATTTCTCAAATGTTCATGAGTCATCAAATGATTGACAACGCACAAAATTTTCCTTATATGGATGGACCGGCTGTATTTAAAAAAGCAGTAGTGAAATTTCCAGAAGTGATTATTGAAGCTTTGGAGAAAAATGGTTACCAATCTACAGATATTGATATGTTGATTCCACACCAAGCCAATTTGCGTATCAGTCAATTTGTACAACAGAAATTAAAATTACAAGATCATCAGGTTTATAATAATATCATGAACTATGGTAACACAACAGCTGCATCAATTCCGATAGCGCTGTGTGAAGCTTGGGAAAAAGGAATGATTAAAGAGGGAGACTTAGTATGCTTGGCTGCATTTGGCAGTGGGTTTACTTGGGCTAGTGCATTAATGAAATGGTAGTAATACCGAGGGACTTATTCCATGACAAGAAAGATTATTTATTTAATCAACCCCATTTCTGGTACATCTAAAAAAGATAAGATCAGAGAGTTGGTTGAAAGAGTAACTGCCGCTAAAGGCATTGAATACCGTGTATTTCATACCAATGCAACGGGTAATTATGAATTTCTACGAGACCATATCGTAAAAGAACATTTTACGGATGTCATTATTTTGGGGGGAGACGGCACAGTCAATCAAGTGACTGGCGCATTAAGAGATACGAGCGTTCAATTTGGGATTATACCTGTTGGGTCTGGCAATGGCCTAGCACGTGCTGCCGGTATCCCTACCAGCATGAAAGCGGCCATTGAATTAATTTTTAATGGTGCCGCAGAATATGTTGATGCTTTTTCTGTGAATGGCGAATACGCTTGTATGCTAAGCGGGATGGGCTTTGACGCACAGGTAGCACATGATTTTGCGCAAAAAACAACTCGTGGCTTATTCACCTACACGCAACAAAGCATCATCCAGTTTTTTAAAGCCAACCCTTACCAGTTTGAAATTGTATTAGATCATTTTTCTTTTTTTACGGATGCATTTTTCATCAGCATTGCCAACAGCAATCAGTTTGGCAACAATGCCATTATTGCCCCACAAGCCAGTTTGTCTGATGGTTTACTAGATATTGTGATTGTGCAAAAAATGAATAAGGCCAAATTACCATTTGCTATTTTAAGACAGATGCGTGGGAACAATAAAGTGCAACAATTGGTGGAAGACATGAGCACTAAGAATATTCTGTATTTTCAAACCCCATCTTTGCGCATTAATAATCCCAAACATGCCCCTTTACATATTGATGGCGAACCAAGAGATGCGGTTGAATCGATTCAGGTAGACATCATTCCACAAGCGTTTCAATTGATTAAGCCAAAGGGGAAATAACTTATTGCATGATGGCTTTCAACCGGTCAAACTCCTGTTGATTCAAGGGATTATTCACTGCTTGCGCAATATCGCGCTTTTCAGCAGCCGTTAAGTGAAAACTTAAACTAGCGGGCGCTTCTTTTTTAGATGGAATATATTGAAAGGAAAACCGATAAAAATTATTACCATAGGCTTTGTGCAAATAATCCAATTGATCGTGCTGATAATAATCTTGAATCTTAAACCAATTATTCTGCAGGATTAAAAACGGTTTGGTTAAAAAACTAATCAATGAATTACTCTCCAAAGGTTTTTCCCAATCACTTAAGCTCCGGTCTCTAATTTGTATCAACACTACTTTTGATGTATTGGCTTGTAACCAATCTTTGAATACTGCTATGAACCTCAATGCAGATTCTTGCCCATAGTTATCTCTTAATCCTGCATCCATTACATCAATAACTGGGTTAGTCGGTAGCCAAACATTGGGCAGCACATAAGGAAAAGTGGCATTCATTCTCAGCGCAGACAATACATTGATATCGGCACTTTTTTGTTGACGTAAAAAACTATGAAAATCTACCGCATCAGGATCAAATGCTAAAATATTGGTACTATCAGACACGGGTCGCATTAAAAATCGAACAGGCCTTGATGCAATAATCATTTTTCTACCATCACGGGTAATTACCGAATTAAAAAATACAGATGGAATGATGGCATTGGCTTCTGCATATTGGTAATCACTAATTTTCTTCTGCATAATGCCACCTGTATTCTCATTTAGCTTTTCTTCAAAGGCATAGCCGCGATCTTTCACATATTCAAATCCATTGGTGGTAAATTTCTGTGCGGGTCCCAACATATCTCTGGTTAAAAAAGAGGAAAACAATGGACTCAGTAAATCTTTAGAAATATTATTCACGTATTGCTTGTCTTGCAGATTAATTGGTTGACCCTTTATTTTTTCGTGATACAATTCTCTAAAATAAACAGCGCCTAACATACCACCCGATGCGCCGTTAATCAACAGTGTTTTTTGCATGAGTTGGCCTTGCATCAAACTGTCTAAATATTGCAACGTGTTCATGGTGAATGTAGCGCTTCTGGTGCCTCCCCCACTGGTATTGATGATATACAGAATTGGTTTGGAATCGGTTTGTTTGGCTTTCCATTGATTTAGAATATCTAAGAATGCACGTTTGTCCTGCTCAACCGAATCGGGCAAAGCCAATTGTTGTATGGCTTCCTTAGTGTATTCAGGCCTGCTTTGCCCTTTGGCATAATCTAATCCATACGCTTTATTTCTAGGATCAATCACATCATATTGGTATAAGATATTGGCCACCAAATACGCCCCAATTAATGCAATAAAACTCCATGAACGCAGGAATAAACTTAATGCACCAGCTACTGCAATTAAAATGGCAAAGAGCAACGTAATGCTTGCTGCGGCTGGCAATTGAAATAAGCGAGCGTCTGAACTATAGCCTACTAATATCAAAAAAACAAAAGCAATCATGATGGCAATGACCGCAGCAAAATGATGTCGACTAAACACCGCTTCTAAGAATTCTGGATTATAGTGTTTAACGTTTCTAGGTTTACGCAATTTGAATGCGGCGCTAAAAAACCAATCGATTCTAAGTTCCTGTTTTAAATCTGGCGCTTTATGTTTATCTGGTATTAAATCGTATTGCTTATTGGCATCTTGTATGGTTGCTGAGATGGTTCTGTAAATGGTTTTATCTGCCCCAAAGAAATAGAGAAAAGCAAAAATTAAGGAGACGATTAATCCACCCGTATAACCCAATGCCAAACCAATAATATCTGCATTAGAAAACAATTCTAAATTCTTGGCATACTGGTATGCTTCAACTAAATAGAATAATAAAAATGCAATTGGGATGATGGCATTATTGATACAGTATTTTAAAAATGGTTGTGCTGTAGTAGCTAAAAATTGAATTCTTGTACTGTGGAGTATAAATGTGGTGATATTCCAACTCATGATGAAAACACCAGAAGTAACGCCTACAATGGCTGTACTTAGTGGGCTAATATTGCCAAAATATTCTGGTGCCAAAAAAAGAGAATAGGCCCCAAAAGTTTTCATAAAACTTCCGCCAACAGTTGCAAATAAAATATACCAGAAGAGCAAAAATATTTGATACCTACGAAAGTGTAGTAACAGTAGTTGCACTGGAAGTGAAAACCATATACCAGATAAATATTGCTTCATTCAATTTGTTTGCAGCAAAACGTTGTTTGGATGGCTGCTGATTGAATTTAGCAAATTTTGGGCCGAACCAAAAATAAAATGGTCACTAATGATAACAACAATAACATGCCTGTTAATTGATGCAACTGTGCCATCCATTCAAAACTTCCCCAAATGCCTGGCACAATAGTACTGCTGGTTAAAACAGAGGCAATTCCCAATACCACTTGTAACACAGTAAGGATCAATGGAAACTTCGCTGCACGTTGCAAAACAGCGCTACCAGTGGTTTTGAACAATTTAAGGGACCATACAATCATGACGATTACAATCAAATAAGCCAACCCTCTGTGTATGAAATGAATCAAAGTTGTATTGTCAATAAAATTTAACAAAACAGGTTGATGATTGAACAGCTGTTCAGGTACCCATGCCCCATTAATAGTTGGCCAAGTGGCCGCAACATTAGCTGCTTTGTGCCCCGCCATTAATGCACCATAAATTAATTGAAGTATCAATAAGCCAATAAGCAATATATTTTGTTGCCTAATCGGTTTATGCACAATAATTTGATTGGTTGGTACTAATAATTTAAGTGCAAACCAATACGTATAACTTAATAAGCCCAATGCCAAAATAAAATGCATGGCCAATCTGGTAGGCTTTACGTAAACTGCGTCGCCCGTTAATCCGCTCGCTACCATGATCCAACCTACTAATCCTTGCAAAGCACCTAGCAAAAACAAGACCACTAAAGAACCAATCATGTCTTTTTTAAATGACTTTTTGATGATGAACCAGATAAATCCAAAAGCAAATACCAATCCAATTAATCTGGCCCATAAACGATGAAACCACTCCCAGAAAAAAATGAATTTGAAGTCAGCTAATTGAAATTCAAAATTCAATAATTGAAACTGTGGCGTCTGTTTGTATTTGGCAAATTCCTCTAACCAAGCTGCTTCATTCAACGGTGGTAAAGTACCAGTAATCACTTCCCATTGTGTAATTGACAACCCGCTTCCAGTTAATCGCGTGATACCTCCTAATGCAATTTGTATAATGGTCATGCCCACCCCCACTAGTAACCAAATGGCTACCGCCCTATTTGATCGATCTGCTGCTATCATATTGTTATTTTGCGCGTTTGTACAAAGGTATAACACACAAACGAGCGAATTGATTGATGTTTAAGTAGTTTTACCAAATGTTACCCGCTTTTTATCTAGAGAACCAAATTGAAGCTGGCTGTGATGAAGCTGGTAGAGGCTGTTATGCTGGACCAGTGTTTGCAGCAGCAGTTATTTTACCGCAAAACTTTAAACACCCGCTACTAAATGACAGTAAACAAGT
Organism: Sediminibacterium sp.; assembly: GCA_027490265.1. Classification (GTDB taxonomy): domain Bacteria; phylum Bacteroidota; class Bacteroidia; order Chitinophagales; family Chitinophagaceae; genus Sediminibacterium. Next base: position 26,122 of record JAIXYL010000062.1, on the reverse strand, counting down.
GGGGGCTAAGCAACGCAAAGTATTAAGAGAAGTCATTGAATCGAATGCCATTGCTTGGTCAGTAGCCAGTGTAGATGCTGAAGAAATTGATCGCATCAATATTTTAAAAGCCAGTTTTAAAGCCATGCATATGGCCATTGCTCAATTAAAAGTAACCCCTGAATTCTTATTAATTGATGGCAATCGATTTCCGAATTACAAAAAAATTCCTCACTTGTGTATTGTAAAAGGCGACGGAAAATATGCATCAATTGCTGCAGCCAGTATTTTGGCTAAAACTTACAGAGATGCTTATATGGAAAAAATTCACAGCCAATTTCCGCAATATGGTTGGAACAGTAATAAGGGGTATGGTACTTTAGAACATCGCTTGGCCATTGAAGCCAATGGTTTGTGTATGCATCATAGAAGGAGTTTCAATATCAGCCCGACCCAAATGGAAATGCCTTTTTAATCATCGTTGTCCCAAGCTCCAGCACCCAAACGGACCAACTCATACGGATCTTTGGTGCAATCAATTATGGTAGAGGGTATCATTCCCCCATTACCCCCATGAATCACAATGTCTACCTGTTTTTCAAAGTTCTCGTACATGATATCAGGATCGGTATATTCTTCAACCATATCACCCGGTAGTGATGCAGACAGCAACGGATGTCCTAATTCAGATACGATGGTTCTTGCAATACAATTATCCGGTATTCTAAGCCCTATCGTGCTTTTCTTATTCTGCAAAATTTTAGGCACTTCTTTACTGGCAGGTAAAATAAATGTATAAGGGCCTGGCAAATGGCTTTTCAATAAGCGATACAATGGCGTATCAGTGGTTTTACAATATTTGCTCAAATCACTTAAATCGTTACAAATAAAGCTGAGCTGGGCTTTGGCGGGATCAACCTGTTTGATTCTGGCAATGCGCTCAACCGCTTTAGGTTGATAGATATCACAACCCAAACCATAAATGGTATCTGTAGGGTAAATGATGATACCCCCTGACAATAAACAGTCTACCACTGTTTTAATATGCCTCGGATTAGGATTGTCTGGATGGATATGCAGCAACATCTTTAAAGGTACTTAAAAAACGAAGGCGGCTTTAGCCGCCCTCTGTTTGTTTGTAACCCCTAGTGAATAAATATCGTCCTTATAAACTAGTCACTTTCTATAAAGACGGGGATAAAAGTAAACACCAAGGCGGGAAAAGTAAACGAAAAAACAGCCTAAAAAAACCGTTATTTAACGGTAAAAATAATTGCATATGCAACTAATTTTTACTGAAAATAGTCGTTTCTTCGCACTTTAATTAAACAGTACAATCCATACTGATCCTATCTTATGAAGAAAATTGTGTTAATTGATGACCATGTGCTTTTAAGAAATGGTCTCGCTGGCATCATTGGTGATTTTGACAATTTTACCGTTCTTTTTGAGGCCAGCAATGGCAGAGAATTTATCGAAAAACTTGATCCCAACAATCTGCCCGATATCGTGCTAATGGACATTTCAATGCCTATTATGAATGGCTATGAAACGGCAGAATGGATCTTCCTCAATCACCCTTCCATTAAAATAATGGTGTTGAGCATGTTAGATGATGAGCGCACCATTATTAAATTACTCAAGCTGGGCGCCATGGGGTATATGACCAAGGATACAGATCCCAAAGAACTCAATCGGGCTTTAAATGAACTTTATTACAAGGGCATTTATTTTAACCAATTGCTTCGGGTTAATCTGGTTCAATCGGTTAGAAATGGTTTAGAAGAACCTGATGATGAATACCATATTTATATGAACTTACCTGAACGGGAAAGGGAATTTCTAAAGTACTTGGCTACTGATTTAACCCTCAAAGAAATTGCGGCCAAGATGAATTTAAGTCCGCGCACCATTGATGGTTACAGAGATAATTTGTTTGAAAAAGTAAAAGTCAACAACCGTGTAGGTTTGGTGCTGTTTGCTCTAAGAAACAACCTCATTCAATTGTAAGCCTAGTCTTTAATTTCCCAGACTTCTTTGCCACGCAATAGTTGATCAAGATTGCCCTTTCCTTTAGCAGCAATGGTTTCCTCTATCTGCATGGCCATCATGTCTTCATAACAAGGACGGTCTGTTTCATAGAATACACCGAATGGTCTAGGGAACTGAAAATTAGATTGATGTGGATCATCAAACATTCGGATTAGTGTTTGGGCTTTATAAAAATCTTTTTCATCGTGAATCCAACAATCATCTGCACTAAAATTTTCACCCAATTCAACCACTTCAGGTTGCAAGCCATTCAAGCGAATTCCTTTATTTTGATTGGCACCAAATACCAATGGCTTTCCTTGTTCTAAGAATAAATCATGGTCTGCCTTTGAAGATTTTTCAGTGAAAATTTCAAAAGCGCCGTCATTGAAAATATTACAATTCTGATAAATTTCTAAGAAAGAAGCACCCTTGTGTTGATGAGACCGCATTAACAAGGTTTGTAAATGTTTGGGGTCGCGATCCATTGATCGTGCAATAAATGTAGCATCTGCACCCATGGCCAAAGCCAATGGATTAAAGGGATGATCAATACTGCCAAAAGGTGTACTCTTCGTTATTTTATTGGTTTCAGAAGTAGGTGAATACTGTCCTTTTGTTAAACCATAAATTTGGTTATTGAACAACATAATATTCACGTCAAAATTTCTTCTAAGCAAGTGAATGGTATGGTTACCACCAATGCTAAGTCCATCCCCATCTCCTGTAACAATCCATACACTTAATTCTGGACGGGTGGCTTTTAATCCACTGGCAATTGCGGTGGCTCTTCCATGAATACTGTGCATACCAAACGTATTCATATAATAAGGGAAGCGGCTGCTGCAACCAATGCCACTGATAATCACAATATCTTCCTTGGCCACACCAATGGTTGGCATAATTTTTTGAACCTGAGCCAATATAGAATAGTCGCCACAACCTGGGCACCAACGGACTTCCTGATCCGTTGCAAAATCTTTTGCAGTTAATGTTGGTGCTGCTATAGTTTCTGTAGCCATAATTTATTGTTTAATTAATTCTTCCCAATATTCTGCAGCCCTTCTGGTATGTGGGATGACAATGGTTCCCCCAACAATATTGGCTACTGCAAAAATTTCATACATTTCATCGGTCGTTACGCCCAATTCATAACTCTTACCTAAATGGTATTTGATACAATCATCACAACGCAATACCATACTGGCCACCAAGCCCAACATTTCTTTGGTTTTTTTATCCAATGCCCCTTCATCGTAAGTATTGGTATCTAAGTTCCAAAGCCGCTTCATGACCAAATTATTCTTACTCAGAATCACTTCATTCATTCGCTCTCTATAGCTGTTGAATTCATTAACCATTTCACTCATAAAAGCCAATTTGTCCTGCAAAAATACAGCAGCAATGCTTAGGCGAGCACAATTCTTTGTATTTTAAGGCTTAAATATGAAAGAATGAAGCAGTTTTTACTATTGATTTTAGTGATGCCTTTCATCGCAATGGCGCAACAGGGTGCCAATTTGGTGAAAATCACCGATATGTACAAGATCAAACAAATGAACAGCATCAGTGTTAGCCCTAATGGGCAACTAGCGGCATTTGTGTTAAACAGTATTGAACCTGAGGCCAATAGTAAATGGGAATATAAATACACCAATCAATTGTACTTAGTGCCCACAGATGGATCTGTTGCTCCGCGTGCATTAACGTTTAAAGAAAACGCCAGCCAGCCTGTATGGAGCCCAGATGGTAAAAAAATTGCCTTAGTAAGAGCAGTAGACGGCAAGCCACAAATCTTTTTTCTTTCTTTAGAGGGAGGTGAGCCGGTTCAAATAACCAAGTTCAGATACGGTGCCAGCAGCCCACAGTTTAGTCCAGACGGAAGCCAACTATTGTTCAGTGCGTCTGTTTCTTTAGCAGATCTATTAAAAGACAAAGAAATCAACCCAACTGCAGCGGTTCCAAAATGGCCAGCAGAGAAACCTGGGTTTGAACAGAATCAATTCCTCCTACCCAATAAAGCCTTACCGAACCCAGATGGTACAACAGAAGAAATTAGGGCATATTTAGAATTGAATGTGGCTGAGAAAAAAGCCAAAGTCATCAACAAATTAAATTTTCAAGAGGAAGCAACCACATCAGGTGACCAATCTTTTTCGCATTTATTTATTGTTGCTGCTGAAGCAGGATCAACACCTAAAGCCCTTACACAAGGCTTTCATCGTTTTGGGGGCGCCAGCTTTACACCCGATGGAAAACAAATTGTATTTACAGGCAATACAGACAACACACAACATCCAGACCGTGCATTAGAAAGCCAAGTATTTATAGTGAACGCAGATGGAACTGGTATGAAACAAGTATTAGGTGCCGTTGGTAAATCTTATTCAAGCCCAACAGTATCGCCATCCGGAAAATGGTTGGCAGTTCAAGTAGGCACCGTGTCTTTTGTGAATGTGCCTGAATTAGCAATGATGCCTTTAAATGGAACAGCAGCTGATTTAGTGATGCTCCCCTTTGATAGAAATAAGGGTGGACTTACTTGGAGTAAAGATGAACAACATATTTATTTTACTGCACAAAGCAATGGTGGTGCACCCATTTATCGCATCAACGTAAAAACAAAAAAAGCTGAGCAGTTAACTTCTTCAGATGAAGGCATTTCTGGTTTTTCAATGAAAGCAGATAAGTTGGTTTATGTAAAAACTGCTGTATCCAATCCTTTTGAATTATATACCACAGATATCAATGGTAAAAACGAGAAACGCATCAGTAGTTTCAATTACGATTGGGTGAGTAAAAAACAATTGAGTTTACCAGAGAAAAGAACGTTCAAAAACGAGAAAGGATTAACCGTTGAATACTGGATCATGAAACCTACTAATTATGTAGCAGGCAAAAAATATCCAACTATTTTAAATATTCACGGAGGCCCTTCTGCTATGTGGGGACCAGGCGAAAGCTCTATGTGGCATGAGTTTCAGTATTATGCCGCTAAAGGATATGCCATTGTGTATGGCAACCCCCGAGGTTCTGGCGGATACGGCGAGGAATTCTTAAGAGCCAATGTAAATGATTGGGGAGCTGGCCCTACTTCAGATGTGTTAACGTCTGTAGACTTGGCAGCAAAAGAAGGTTTTATTGATACGGCTAGATTGGCTGTAACTGGAGGATCTTATGCAGGGTATTTAGTTGCGTGGATCATCAGCCACGACCAACGTTTTAAAGCGGCATGCGCGCAAAGAGGTGTATACGATTTAGGGACTTTCTTTGGAGAAGGCAATGCATGGCGATTAGTGCCTAATTATTTTGGCGGCTATCCTTGGGAAGAAAAAACAAGACCCACTTTATTTCGTGAATCGCCCATTAATTATGTAGATAAAATACATACACCCTTTATCATTTTCCATGGAGAAAACGATTTAAGAACGGGTGTTATTCAAAGTGAAATGCTCTACAAAAGTTTAAAGGTCTTGGGCCGAACCGTAGAGTACGTAAGGCATCCAGGCGGTACACATGAATTAACCCGTACAGGCAATAATCGCCAACGAGTAGATCAAATGTTGCGAACCATTGAATTTTTTGATCGGTTTATCAAGCATTAAATAATTCATATTTAGGGTAGAGAATTAATACTCTACCCTAAATGTTAGCTTTTGCCGGAACTGATATATTACTGGTTCACCATTTTTTTCGGCAGGCTTCCAGTTAGGACTATTGTGTAATACTCGAATAGCTTCATTATCAGCTGACCATTCAGCAGAATGGTACAAAAAAATATTATTGACTTTTCCCTCTTTACTAATTTGAAAATCCACCCCCACATATCCAGAAGTATTTGGACCTGCAATTGATATATATCTATTTGGTGTTTTTAAATTTTCAGTAACATATTTTACCCAACCGTTGATGCCTCCATCAATAAATTCAGCACTTTTAACAATGTCATTTTTATTTTCAGCAGAATCTACTAATTTTTCTTCTGCACCGGATGGATAAGTAATGATTTTAGTTTTATGATTAACTCTTTTTACCAATCTTCCATCATTATATTCTTCAGAAAGTATTGTTGATCCATCTGTTTTGAAACCATATTTCCAAGTCTGGTTTTTTCTTCCCTTTTTAGTGAAACCACTACTGTCTAAATCACCTCGTTTGTTGTACCAAGCAAAACGACCATTTGGTATGGTCATATTAGAATCAAGATAGGTTTCCCACATAACCATAGGTCCATTTTTTTGGTAATACCTGCAGGTGAAAGTGGTGTCATCTTCTTTAATCTGCTGCATAAAATAGGTAGCAGTATTAAAATCTTGTACGGGAGACCAATCCTTGTTAAATAGAAGAAATTTCCCGTTTGTTTGCGCACTTAAACAAGATACTGCAAGTATGAAAAAACCGACCATTGTTAATTTCATCACCAATAGTTTAAATCATCTCCGCCCCAAAATAAGGCTGCAATGCAGCAGGAATTTGGATGCCGTCTGGTGTTTGATTGTTTTCTAATAAACAAGCCATAATTCTAGGCAATGCCAATGAACTGCCGTTCAGGGTATGCACCAATTGGGTTTTGCCATCTGCGCCTTTGAATCTGCATTTCATTCTGTTGGCTTGATAGTTTTCAAAATTGCTGACACTGCTCACTTCTAACCAACGATCTTGAGCGGCACTGTACACTTCAAAATCATAGGTAATGGCGCTTGTAAAGCCCATATCGCCGCCACATAAGCGCAGTATGCGATAAGGCAGTTCCAATGATTGCAATAATGTTTCTACATGCAACACCATTTCGTCTAAGGTTTCATAGCTTTTGTCTGGATGCACAATTTGAATGATTTCAACTTTTTCAAACTGGTGCAAAAGGTTTAATCCACGCACGTCTTTGCCATAACTGCCCGCTTCTCTTCTAAAGCAAGGAGAGTAAGCCGTCATCTTTACAGGAAAATCACTTTCTTTTAAAATGGTATCTCTGTACACATTGGTCACCGGTACTTCTGCAGTGGGTATTAAATAAAAATCGTCTTCGGTTGCATGGTACATCTGTCCTTCTTTATCAGGCAATTGGCCTGTAGCATAAGCGGAGTCTGCATTGACCATAAATGGCGGTAAGTATTCGGTATAACCCGCAGCAGTATTGAAATCTAAAAAATACTGAATCAAAGACCGTTGTAATTTGGCGCCCTTGCCAATGTAAACCGGGAATCCACTACCGGTAATTTTATTCCCCAATTCAAAATTGATCAGATTGTATTTTGTAGTAAGGTCCCAATGAGGCACTGCGCCCTCGGTAAGGGTTGGCTTTGATCCCCCCGTTCTAACGACTTCATTTTCCTCTGGTGTTTTTCCTTCGGGAACCATATCGGCTGGCAAATTGGGCAGCTGAACCAATTGGTCGGCCAGTTCTTTTTCTAATTGCGCCATTTTTTCTTTCAGTGGCTCAAGGGTTTGCTTCCAATTGGCTACATTTTCTTTAATAGCTTCGGCACCGCCTTTGTCGCCTTTGGCCATTAATTGGCCAATTTCTTTAGACGCAGCATTTACTTTGGCTTGTGTTTCGTCAAAAGCAGCTTGCACTTTTTTGCGCTCATCATCGGTTTGAATGATCATGTCTACCAATTCGGGCTGCTTAAAATGCTTCTTGGCCAACTGTTGTTTTACTTTTTCTGGGGCCGCTTTCAATACACTTACCTGTAACATATGCTGAAATTTGCTGCAAATATACCTTATCAAGGTTGATGATGGCATGCATTGATGGTTTACCTTTGCCCTATGTTTATCACAGATGATTTGATGCAACGTTGGTGGGCTTTAGAAGCCAAATTGTTAGAGCGTTTTGGCAAAAAGCCCGATTTAGAAGCAGTTTTATTCTTGATTGGTCTGCAAGAAACTGGCTTTATGGCCGAAAAAATATCCAAAGAACAAAAGCAAGACTTAATGCACGTAGCGGTTTGTACTGTTTTAGCACAAAGTGGCTATTATTTAGTGGAAGGAAAAGATGAGGAAGGCTGGCCGCATTTTGCACAATTAAAGCAATTACCAGAGATGAGTTTGCCTGAACAAGAAAATTTTATCAAGGACCATGTATTGCTTTATTTTGAACAATCAGGCTTTTAACTGGCTTAAACACAGATAATTAATTTTATCCCATCACTTTTTATTGAATATTTGCATAATAAAAACACCGCTATATGAATTTTCCAGCAGAACTACGTTACACCAAAGACCACGAATGGATCAGTATTGAAGGCAATGTTGCTACCATTGGCATTACCGATTTTGCACAACACGAATTAGGCGATATCGTTTATGTTGATATTAATACAGTGGGTAAGGATTTGGCTGCAGAAGAAATCTTTGGTACTGTAGAAGCCGTAAAAACAGTGAGTGATTTGTTTTTACCTGTTGCAGGCACCGTAACTGAAGTAAATACATTACTTGAAAAACAACCTGAATTGGTGAATACCGACCCATATGGCGACGGATGGATGATCAAAATGACCGTTGCTGATCCAGCCAGCATTGATGGCTTATTGTCTAAAGAGGCTTACGAAGCATTAGTAGGATAAGACTTTTGGAAAAATCATTTCAATACAGTGAGTCTGAACTCATTTTGCTGCTGCGTCAACGGAATGAACAGGCATTTAGTTATTTATATGATCATTATTCTGGTGCATTATATGCCAGCATTTTGACGATTGTAATTGATGAAGCAACGGCAGCTGATACCCTGCAAGAAGTATTTATAAAAATATTTAAGCAGATAGATACTTATGACAGTCTTAAAGGTCGTTTGTACACTTGGATGTTGAATATTGCACGTAACGCGGCGATTGATACAACCAGAAGCAAGGGCTTTCAAAAATCACAACAAAACCAATCCTTGTCCGAAAACGTATATGAGCTAGCTGGTTCTGTAACCATTGTTGCTGATGATCTCGGATTAAGAAAATTGGTACACAGATTAAGGCCTGAATGGAAAGTTTTGATTGAATTATCTTATTTTGAAGGATATACCCAAGACGAGATAGCCAAACTTCTGTCTATTCCGTTGGGGACTGTAAAAACCAGACTGAGAGCGGCTTTAAAAGAATTGCATAAATTAATTAAAGAGTGAACGTACAGGATTATATAAAAAGTGGCATTATTGAGAGCTATGTTTTAGGCATGGCTAACTCGGCTGAAGTGGCTGAGTTGCAACAGTTATGCATACAATATCCTGAAATAAAGCAAGCGTTAACAGAGGTTGAATTGGCTTTTGAGCAACACGCATTGTCAAATGCAATAGCCCCTCCTCCCGCTTTGAAGCAAGCCATTTTTAACCAATTGAAACCTGAATTTAATCAAGCGATAAGTTCAGTAAATTCAGCAGCAGCTCAAGAAGCACCAGTGGTGTCAATCAATCGAACTGCTAGATTTTTAGCAGCTGCTTCTGTGATTTTATTGGTGATCAGTGGTGGCATGAATATCTACTTGTACAGCAAGTTCAAAGAAACAACGAAAGAATATCAAGCACTTGTTTTAGAGAAAAATACCTTGCAGGCCAATAACCAGATCATGCAAACGAAGAGTTTGGATATGTACAACAGCATGCAAATGATGACCGATCCCAGCATGCTGAAAGTGTCAATGCCGGGGGTGCAAGGGAAGGAGGCAAATTATGCAACGGTATTTTGGGATACAAAATCTAAGGACGTGTATATTCTACCCAATAAACTGCCTCAGCCAAGTACTGGTAAGCAATACCAGCTTTGGGCCATTGTTGATGGGAAGCCCGTGGATGCAGGCATCATCAGCGACTGCGCTGGTCTCTGTAAAATGAAAAACATTCCTACTGCTTCAATGTTTGCAATCACATTAGAACAAATGGGGGGCAGTGAAACGCCCACCCTATCTGAAATGTACGTTGCGGGTAAAGTTGGTTAAGAATGTAATAGAGTGACGAAATACGGTTATCTTTATTCGGCAGATACTATATGAACGTAAATCAAATCAAAAAACTACTCGGGTTAAAAAAAGCGGTGATTTCGCTGGAGAATAAAATTTTTAACCTTGTATCTTTCCTGATTTTCATTGCAATGATTATTAGTCTTGCCAGTAATATCATTCTGGAAAGAAATACATTATTGTTAAGCATGATTCTTTGCCTGGCAATGATTTCCTTTTACGTTTTCTACATCTCCCGTTATCAGGAGAAATTTATACCCATTGGTGTTTTTTACATCGGCTTTAGTTTACTATTCTTTGTGCCAATTTGGTTTAGTAACGGGGGGATTGAAGGCCCTACCAAAACAGCATACATCATGAGTGTGGTGGCGGCAATGATGATCTTACCGAAAAGATTTCACTTGTTATTTATTGCCATTACCATCTTAGTCATTGTGGGCTTATACTTTTTAGAGCTACAACACCCTGAATGGTTGATTGCATACCCCAGTAAAAATATCATGCAAATTGATATTTTAATTACGACCATTCTTTACTTGCTCATCATAGCCATCAGTGTAAGCTTGTATAAGCGTACTTATGATATGGATCGAGACAATCTGATAAAAAAATCAATTGATTTAGAAGAATCCAGAGAATATTTATCCGAGACCAAACAACAGGCTGAGGAAGCAACCAAAGCCAAGTCAAGATTTTTGGCCAATATGAGCCACGAAATCAGAACCCCACTAAATGGCATTATTGGAACGATTGATTTATTGCAGCATACCCCTTTAAATGCAGAGCAAGAGGAATTAATGCTTTCCTTAAAATCGAGTAGTACCCATCTTTTAGAAATTGTAAATGATGTATTAGACATTTCAAAGATTGAGGCGGATAAGTTGGAATTGTTTGAAGGTCCTTGCAATCTGCAATATATCATACAACAAGTAAGTGCTATAAGCACCCCAAGATTGATTGCGCTAAAAAAGAATATTACCCTAAACACACAAATTCATGCTGGCGTAGAGAATGAAATCATTGCCGACGAAAGCAGAATTAAACAAGTACTCATCAATCTGATTGGGAATGCCATCAAGTTTACAGAATCTGGCAGTATTCAATTAGATATCACCGCGAATCATATAGATGATTCATTACAAGAATTAAATTTTTCAGTTATTGATACCGGTATTGGCATTAGTGAAGAAAACATTCAATCTTTATTCATTCCATTTAATCAGATTGACTCCACCGCAACACGAAAATTCAGTGGTACAGGTTTAGGCCTTTCTATTTGTAGAAAAATCATTGAAGAAATGGGGGGAAGAATATGGGTTGAAAGTGAGGTTGGCAAAGGCTCTGCCTTTAAATTCATTATTCCAGTTCAAATTAATTTGGTTAGAAAAACCCAGCAGCAACCGCAGCGACATTCAGCCGGCACTGTGATTGGTACAGAAATTAAGCCCCTAAAAATGTTAGTAGCAGAAGACAATAATATGAACCAATTATTGGCTACGAAAATGTTTAAGAAAATTGGGTACATCATTGAAATCGCCAATAATGGCAGAGAAGCGGTGGAAATGACTTCCAAATACGATTACGATCTGGTTTTTATGGATATTCATATGCCAGAAATGGATGGAATTGAGGCCACCGAGAAAATTTTACACAGCGGGAAAGCAAAAGTTCCCATCATCATAGCAATGACAGCCAACGCAGTTAAAGAAGCCGAAGCCGAATATCTTCAATTGGGTATGAAAGACATTGTTACCAAACCATTCACCATTGAACAGCTCAGAAAGGTTTTGGAGAAATGGGCGCATTAAGCCTTTTTTATTCGGCCTATTTTTTATCATCAGTTTATACCTGTTTACATTGCCAGCCAGCAAAGTACCCAGACTCTATTGGCTCGATATTCCCCACTTTGATAAAATCATCCATGCGGGCATTTTCGCAGTCTTGTGCAGCTTAGCGTATTTATGGCTATCGCACCATTATGCCAAAGCCGAAAAATTGATTGCATGGATGATTGTATTGTTAATGGCTGCCTATGGTGTAGCCATTGAATTTATTCAAGCAGCTTTAATTGAAGGGAGATCTTTTGAAAAACTAGATATTGCCGCTGACTTTACAGGTTGTTGTCTATTTCTAATCAGCAGACCAATTTTGAAAAGGTTATAAAAAAAGTCGGCCCCTGTAGAAACAGGGGCCTCAACCAAAACTAACTGCTTATGAGAAAAATTTATATCAATTTGTATATTCTCTATTAATCCAAACCTCGTGCCAACTTTTATTAAATTCTGTTAATGATTCTTTAATGCTGGCAGCGTATATATAAGACGCGTTTGTAGGCAATCTGTTTAATAAAGAACTGTTAAAAGGCAACTTTTCTTATGCAGCATTAAGTTACTGATGTTCTTTCATAAATCCACCATTCATTGCGTTAATTTTTTTTAACATCTATTAAGCAACCAATCTTTGGAATGCCTATTTTTGATGAATGCCTTATTTTAATTGGAACGATAGCCTGAATTTACTGTCAAAACTCACTTTGAGGCGCTTTTGGAATGGTGTTAAGGTATATGCCAGTTTTCGTTTATCAAGATGGCTCTCAAAGCCCATTCAATGGGGTATGCCCGTCTCTATATCTTTTGAACCCACTACATCTTGTAATTTAAGATGTCCGGAATGTCCGAGCGGCCTTCGTGAATTTACCCGTCCTACAGGCATGCTGCAAAAAGACTTTTTTACTGAAACGATTCAAGACATAGCACCAGACCTACTTTATTTGATATTCTATTTTCAGGGGGAACCCTATTTGAATCCCCAATTTTTAGACATGGTTAAGTTTGCCAGTGATCAAAAAATTTATACGGCTACTTCAACCAATGCGCATTATTTAACAGATGAGAATGCCAAAAAAACGGTTGAAAGTGGACTAGACAGACTGATTATTTCTATTGACGGCACAACACAAGATGTTTACCAGCAATATCGGGTTGGCGGAAAACTAGATAAAGTTATTGAAGGGGCTAAAAATATTGTGAAGTGGAAAAAAGCACTAAATTCTAAGACGCCATTCGTATTTTTTCAATTTCTAGTTGTAAAACCCAATGAGCATCAGATTGAAGACATTAAAGCTTTGGGCAAAGCAATAGGGGTAGATCAGGTTCGATTCAAAACTGCCCAAGTGTATGATTACGAATCCGACCCGAATGGCCTTATTCCTACAAAAAATAAGTACAGTCGCTATAAAAGGGGTGAAGATGGAAAAATGAAAGTCAAGAGTGGCTTAAAAAACTATTGTTGGAAGCTTTGGCACGCAAATGTCATCACCTGGGATGGCCTAGTGGTTCCCTGTTGTTTCGATAAAGATGCCATGCACCAATTGGGCAACCTAAAAACCCAAAGCTTTAAGGAAACCTGGAAAAACAATAATTATCACCAATTTAGAACTGAAATACTAAATAGTAGAAAAAATATTGATATATGTTCTAACTGTAGTGAAGGGCTAAGTGTATGGGAAGATTAATTAGAATGTTTGTACATTCGCCCACACGATGCTTACCATGGGAATAGAAAAAGATATTCAGCAGGAACATTTTAGAAGTGTTTATCAAAAACTCACGATCAATCTGATTTTTTCAAATAATTGGATTACTGAAAAAATCAAAGACATATTGCTATCGGAAGATATTACCCATCAGCAATACAATATCTTACGCATTTTAAGAGGAAGTAAAAAGCCGTTAAGCACGCTCCAAATCAGAGAACGCATGCTCGATAAAATGAGCGATACCAGCAGAATTGTTGAAAGACTGGTTAAAAAAGAACTGGTTGAAAAAAAAGTGTGTAGTACAGACAAACGATTAGTAGATGTCAGCATATCCCAAAATGGTCTTGACGTCTTAAAAAGATTGGACGAAAAAAATGCCGAATTGGATGGCATTTTGCAAAATCTTTCCCTCAAAGAAGCTGAACAATTAAGCGACTTATTAGATAAAATGAGAGAGCGCATTTAAAGAGATGACGTATCTTCATTGCATGAAAAACCAAGTACATTTTGTTCTTGCGACCTTACTCATCTTACTGACCAGCACAAGCATGGCGCAAACTTCGCCAAACTATGAATTTAGAGGTGTTTGGATTGCAACAGTTGAAAATATTGATTGGCCAGCAAAAAAAAATTTAACGGTTGACGCGCAAAAAGCCAGTTTTATCCGATTATTAGATTTGCACCAATCGAATGGCATGAATGCCATTGTCATGCAGATTAGACCAAGTGGTGACGCATTTTATCCGTCCCAATATGAGCCATGGAGTGAATACTTAACTGGTAAACAAGGACTTCCCCCAAACCCTTATTACGATCCCTTAGCTTTCATGATCACAGAAACCCATAAAAGAGGGATGGAATTTCATGCATGGTTAAATCCTTACAGAGCGGTATTTAATGTTTTTAAATCATCCGTTGCACCATCACATATTACCAAGATTCATCCCGAATGGTTTGTGGTTTATGGTGATAAAAAATATTTTAATCCTGGCCTGCCAGAAGTAAGACAGCATACAGTGAGAGTGGTGAAAGACCTGTTAAATCGATATGATATTGATGCGGTTCATATGGATGACTACTTTTATCCCTACCGCATTGCAGGTAAAGAATTTCCAGATCAAAAAACCTTTGAAAAGTACAACAACGGCTTAACCAAAGATAATTGGAGAAGAAGCAATTGCGACAGCATTATTGTTGATTTAAGTAGGGTCATCAGACAAACCAACCCTAGAGTTAAATTTGGCATCAGTCCATTTGGCGTGTGGAGAAATAAAAGCCAAGATCCAATGGGCAGTGATACCAAAGCTGGCCAAACAAATTATGATGATTTGTATGCTGATATTTTACTTTGGCTAAGCAAAGGATGGATTGATTATGTAACACCGCAACTTTATTGGGAAAAAGGCCATCCACTTGCAGATTATGATGTTTTATTAAAATGGTGGAACCAAAATGGTTATGGAAAGCATATTTATATAGGTCATGGTATTTATAGAGGGGGTAGTAATGACGCGTGGAGAAACAAACGTCAGATACCCGATCAAATTGAAGCCTTACGCGCATATCCTACAACACAAGGCAGTATTTATTTCAGCAGTAAAACTTTTGAAAAAAACCTGAATGGGTGGAATGATAGTTTAAGAAATAACTATTACAAACATCCTGCCTTAGTGCCTCCTATGCCTTGGATTAACAATGATATACCAGAACAACCGACCGTTGCCGTTCAAACTACAACCGCTGATATCAGTTACCAGGGACCATTAAAAATTAAAGGCTTTGGTATTTTCAGTGTTCCTCATGGTAAGGAAGTCAAATTTATTAATAGCCAGTTACTACAAATCATTGTGACCGATAAACAAGCTACAATCAACTTAAACAATATACCTGATGTCATGGGCAACAAGCTGTACATTGCTACAATTGATATTAATAACAATGTGAGTCCATTAAAGCCTTTGAAATAAGTTAACCAAATACTACTTTATTCTCAGCGCCAGGCCATGCACCAAAGCGCTCTTCCACTGCTTTGTAACGATGACTGAATATGCCGTTTAATTGGCTTTTCACCATGATGACTTGTGCAATATCACCCAAGAACCAAAGGGGCAATTTATAGTGTACAATATCTGTCATTTCAACCCCACCTTCTATTGCTTTGAAATGGTGTTGGTGATGCCACATTGAATAAGGACCGAAGCGTTGCTCATCCACAAAAAACTGTTTGTCAATGACGTGGGTAATTTCGGTCATCCAATACAACGGTATACCCAAAATAGGCTTGACGGTATACTCAATGATTTGTCCACTATACATTGTGGGCCCATGATGCTTACTGATGATATTGAACCCGAGATTGGATGGTGTGATTTCTTTTAAATTATCAGGCTTACTAAAAAAATCCCAGGCCAAATCTAGGCTGATGGGCATTTTTTGAACGGTTTTGATACTGTAGACTTTAGACATAATAACAGAATAACAGCTAAACTATCATAAGGTTCATGGTATCTTTATACCATGACAAATAGAGTTGAACAACAAGCTTATTTTGAAGGGGTATATGCATCTTTAAATCAGGCTCAAAAAAAAGCAGTAGATACCATTGATGGCCCTGTCATGGTGATTGCTGGCCCTGGCACCGGCAAAACACAAATCCTAAGCGCAAGAATTGGAAAAATTTTATTAGATACCGACGCCAACCCTGATAATATTTTATGTTTAACCTATACAGATGCAGGCGCAGTTGCCATGCGAAAAAGACTTTTGCGCATCATTGGGCCAGATGCTTATAAAGTCAGCATTCATACCTTTCATTCTTTTTGTAATGATATCATTCAAGACAACCTTTCGCTTTTTGAAAAAACCAAACTAGACCCTGTCTCTGAATTAGAAAGCATTGAAATTTTTAAACAGCTAATTGATGGATTTCCAAAAAACCATCCACTAAAACGGTATAGAGGTGATGTCTATTTCGAAATCAATCATTTAAAGAGTTTATTCAGCCATATGAAAAAAGAAGGCTGGACTCCTAAATTAATTATTGATGCAATCGATCGTTATTTAGCAGATATCCCAAACAGAGAAGAATTTGTATACCAGCGTGCCTATAAGCAATTTAAAAAGGGGGATGTTAAGCAAGCGCAAATTGATTTGGCAACAGAACGAATGGAGAAGCTAAAAGCAGCAGTTAATGAGTTCAATCGATTCAAAGAACTCATGAAACGACGCAATCGTTATGATTTTGATGATATGATTATTTGGGTCTTGGAAGTTTTTAATACCAACAAACTATTATTGGCAAAGTACCAAGAACAATTTCAATATATTTTGGTGGATGAATACCAAGACACAAGTGGAACCCAAAACCAATTGGTTGAAATGCTGATCAGCTATTGGGAACAACCCAATGTGTTTGTAGTTGGCGATGACGATCAAAGCATTTATCGATTTCAAGGGGCCAATATCGAAAACATGGAAAAATTTGCAGGCCGCTACAGCAAAGACATCCAAACAGTTGTATTAACACAAAACTATCGGTCAACTCAGCCAATTTTAGACATTGCCAAATCATTGATTGATCGCAATAACGAGCGATTGGTGAAAAAAATTCCAGGCTTAAGCAAAGCATTACTAGCCGCCAATACCAATATTAATCATTTAACTGAGCCGCCAATTTTAACTGCATACGAATCGGAGCAGCATGAAATGATTGCCATAACACTGGCTGTAGAAAAATTATTAAAGGCCCAAGTTGAGCCAGGGAAAATTGGCGTTATTTATAAAGAAAATAAATACGGAGAAACACTTAGCAATTATTTTAAGATTAAACAAATTCCTGTGTTTAGTAAAAGGAATTTGAATATTCTTGATTTACCAATTCCTAAGAAAATCATCACCATTTTAAGATACTTAGCAGCGGAACATGATACACCTTATGGTGGTGATGAAGGCTTATTTCAAATCTTGCATTTCAACTGGTTTGGCATTCCGCCAATTGAGATTGCAAAACTGACCGCAACAGTAGCCGATAGAAAATTTGGTAATGATAAATTGTCTCTAAGACAATATATTTATCAAACTGCTAATCAACCTTCTAAGGATTTATTCAGTCAACCCATTCCAGGTTTACAAAAAGCAATTAATGTATTGGAAAAATTAATTGGTGATGTACCCAATATTACATTGATTAATTTATTCGATAACTTAATCAGAGAAACTGGCATCATCAATTATATCATGCAACATCCAGATAAACACTGGTTATTGCAAGAGTTAACTGGCTTATTTAATTTTATAAAAGAAGAAACCAGTAGACAGCCGAGTTTAAACCTGGCTGGTTTAATGAATGCCATAGATTTAATGGAGAAAGAAGGGATAGCCATACCGCTTGTTCAAGTGAGTGGAAGTGACAAAGGGGTTAATTTACTTACCACCCATGGCTCTAAGGGATTGGAATTTGAATATGTTTTTTTAGCTGGTTGTAACGCATCATATTGGGAGAAAAAGCGCAAGCCCGGTGGCGGTTACAGCATGCCTGATACCCTATTTGCTTCTCAACCTGTATTGAGTGAAGAAGAAGAATTAAGAAGATTGTTTTATGTTGCACTAACCCGAGCTGAAAAGCATTTGTTTATTTCTTATAGTAATTTCAAACTAGATGGTAAGCCCTTAGAACCATCTATGTTTATAGCCGAAATGCAAGAAACAGGTTTGATGACTACTGTTCAACAAACATTAAGCAAAGACGAAATCAGCGATTTTACCATTTTACAATTTCAGGAAACCATTGCACCTTCAATTGAAAAAATTGAAGCTGAATTCATCGAGCGAGTTTTAGACAAATTTGTCATGAATGTAACGGCACTCAATAATTACTTAAAATGTCCTCTACAATTTTACTTCAATAATCTCGTGCGCGTACCTTCTGGAAAATCAGAGTCTACAGAATTTGGTTCAGCCGTGCACCATGCATTACAAAAGTTTTTCCAATTGATGCAAAACAACAATCAGTTTCCATCAAAACAACAACTGGTTGAAGATTTTGAATGGTACATGAAGCGACATCGTGAAAACTTTACCAAGGAGCAATACAACAGAAGGATGGAATATGGTGGTGAAGTACTCAGCAATTATTACGATGCCTATATTAACGAATGGAATAAAGTTGTGGTTATTGAAAGAACCATCAAAAATGTGATGGTAAACGGTGTTCCTATAAAAGGGAAATTAGACAAACTTGAGTTCAATGGCAAACTGGTTAATGTGGTAGATTACAAAACGGGAGACATTGAAAAAGCAAAGGATAAATTAAAGGGACCAAATGACAAACAACCTGATGGGGGTGATTACTGGAGACAAGCTGTATTTTATAAAATATTGGTAGATAATTATGATCAAAAAGCATGGCAAGTCATCAGCAGTGAATTTGACTTTGTTGAGCCAGATAATAAAAAGACGTACCGTAAAGAAAAAATCACCATCACCGACGCAGATATTGCTACCGTTAAAAATCAAATCAGTACAGTTTGGCAAAAAATTCAAGCCCATGAATTTTATACTGGCTGTGGAAAAGACGATTGCCACTGGTGCAAATTTGTAAAAAGCAACGATTTAAACATAGCAATCACTGAAATGCTTCCAGAAGACGAAGAAAACCAAACTGAAGCATAATTATAAATAAGTTTGCATTTATCATGATACACGTAACAAAACATATTGGGGTCATTTTCAGCATATACCTTATTCAATTAGTGCTATTAAGTTCCTGTGCCAATATTATTCCTCCGACCGGAGGACCAAAAGACAGCTTGCCGCCTTTATTATTGACTGCTGTCCCTAAAGATTCCGCCCTCAATGTATTCCCCAAATTAATTACCCTCAGCTTTGATGAATTTGTAACCATACAAGACATCAACAGTAATTTGATTGTGTCGCCGACTATAAAAAATATGCCGATTGTAGACAATAAGTTAAGAACAGTAACCATTAAAATTAAAGACAGCCTAGAAGCCAATACTACCTACTCACTCAATTTTGGCAATGCCATTAAAGATGTTAATGAAGGCAATATATTAAAAGACTTTACCTATATTTTTTCTACAGGCAATACCATTGATAATTTTTCATACAGCGGTAAGGTTTTGCTTGCTGAAAAAGGCAGTGTAGATTCAACCTTGCTTGTTGTACTACACAATACAACAAGCGATACGGCTATTTTTAAAAATAGACCCCGTTATTATGCAAAAATAAATGGCAAAGGTTTTTTTGAATTCAATAATTTATCTGGAGGATTATATACCGTTTATGTTTTGCCAAATGATTTTTCAAAAAAATATGATGACAGTACCAAGTTATTTGCATTTAGATCTGAACCGCTTCGCATCAACGAAAAATCCGTTTCTGATACACTCTATGCTTTTGAAGCCTTTAAAAGAAAAGCAACCATTGCTGCCAGCCCATCAGCCTCAGTAGCCAATAAAAATGATACAAGATTGCGATATACCATAACCCTTGATAATGGTACACAAGATCTATTATCCCCCTTGCAATTAAAATTCTTAAAGCCATTAAAATCGTTTGACAGCAGTAGAATTCAATTCACCGATACCAACTATGTAGCACTAAAAGATTATACTATCAATTTAGATACCAGTAAAACAATAGTAAGCATCAATTATCCTTGGAAGGAACAGACAAATTTTAGATTAATATTACCGAAAGATGCCATTTTAGATACAGGAGGCAACGGTTTAGTAAAAACAGATACTTTAAAATTTACTACAAAAAAAGAAGCTGATTACGGCAGTATCCGATTGCGTTTCAGCAATATCAATTTACAAAAACATCCTGTTTTACAAATTTTTCAATCAGATAAACTGGTTGAATCAATTCCATTAACGTCTTTTGAATTGGTCAGAAAATTATTCAGATCTGGAAGCTACGAACTAAGGATTTTGTATGATGCCAATCAAAATGGTGTTTGGGATACCGGGTCATTTGGCAAAGTTAAAAAGCAACCAGAGATCGTTCAACTCATTACCAAACCATTGTCTGTAAGAGCCAATTGGGACAATGAAGTAAATATTGGCTTATAGCTTTACTTATTGGTATTGATAAAATCCTTTTTTGGTTTTCACACCTAAGCTGCCTTCATTCACTTTTTCTTTTTGAATATCGGCCGGCTTTAATCGATCTGGTTTACCTAAGTCTTCCCAAACGATGGTACTGACACTGTAATTGATGTCTAAACCAATGAGATCCATTAATTTGAATGGGCCCATTTTAAACCCTGTTGCTTCTAATACAGCATCAACTTGTTCCATTGTTGCAAGACCATGTTGAACCATATGCATCGCTTCCAAATAATAGGGTCTGGCTACTCTATTCACAATGAAACCTGGGGAATCCTTACAAATCACAGGAGTTTTCTGTAATTGTTTAGTCAAAGCAACCATTTGATCAACAATGGCTGGTAATGTAAACTGCCCTTTGATGATTTCTACCAATTTCATTAATGGGGCAGGATTAAAAAAATGTAACCCCACAAGTTGTGCCGGTGCAACAAGCGATGTTGCAATTGCATCAATGGATATAGAAGATGTGTTGGTTGCTAAAACCAAATCTGATCCATTGATCAACAACAATTGATTGAATAAATCAATTTTTGCAGACGGCTTTTCAATAATGGCTTCAATGACCAATTGTCCTTTACAATCAGCTATTGATGATGTGTATTGAATATTTTGAATGGTTTGTTGGTACTCGGATGCTGTTATTTTGCCTTTGTCAAGGAACTTTTGCAGGCTTAATGCTATGTTTTGAGCTGATTTTTCCAACATGGCTTGGTTCAAATCGAATTGTATAACTTGAAAGCCAGCAGTTGCTGCAACCTGCGCAATACCACTACCCATGGTACCAGCACCGCAAACAATAATGGTTTTAAAGGGTTGAATGGCCATATAACTGCAAGATACTTACATCTTATCCACTAGCAAGTTAGAACAGCTAAATAAAGCAAAATTTGGTGCTAATTTTAGCGCATGGCCACACCTTTACAACAATTAGACCTTTTTGGTATGCCGGTGGAAAATGCCCCTGCGCCCAAGACCAAAAAGCAAGTCATTAAAAAAACAGTTGAAAGCCCTGTATCTCCTGAACCTGTGGTATATGCCAGTGAGCAAATAGTTGTAAAAGTAAAATCCGCAAAAGTTGAAGAACCTGTTGTAACGGTTGCAAAACCCATTCAAGTTGTTGAAAAAACAAAGCCAATTGAAAAAGTAAAAACGCCGGGTAAAAGAGGTAGGAAATCTTTTAAAGAGATGGATGCGGTTGTGGATTTGATAGACATACCTTCGGCTGAAATATTACAACAGAAATTGTATTATTCAATTAGTGAAGTAGCTTCTTGGTTTAAAGTCAATACTTCTTTACTGCGTTATTGGGAAAATGAATTTGACATCTTACAACCAAGAAAAACTAGAAAAGGTGATCGGCTTTTTAGAGTAGAAGACATTCAAAACCTGCAATTGATTTACATGTTGCTTAGGCAGCGCAAATTTTCTATTGAAGGCGCCAAGAGTTACTTAAAAAACCACAAAAATAAAATTGATACAGAGACCCAATTGGTTCAATCGTTGAATAGATTCAAGCAATTTTTACTTGAATTAAAAGTTTCATTATCAAACTGATTTGTTGGTTACAACAATATCTGTTGATGCCCCAGCCATTTGAATCTTTTTTTGCTCCATTAAACCAATTATTTTCAAGAGTATGTCTTGTCGCTGTTGTAAAAATTGTTCCATTGGTTGCGACACAATTGATAAGTAATCTACACTGATAATATGTGCATTCTTGCCAGTATCTACCAAATGAACAGCTATACCATCAACCCCAGCTTCAATAAGTAATGTTCTTATTGACTCAATTAAACTGCCCAATTGCTCTGTAGAAGCATCTAAGCCTGCTTCAATTTTAAATTCAGCTTTTCGATGCGTTCGTAAAGAGATATTGTCAACGATTGTATCTACCATTTGCTTATTAGGTACCGAGATATATGTTTTTTCTAGGGTCCTAATTCTGGTACTTCTTAATCCGATTTTTTCAATTGTACCTGAAAATCCATTCACTTTTACTAAGTCGCCTGTTATAAATGGCTTGTCGAAGAATATGATGAATGAAGCAATTAAATTTTCTAAACTTTCTCTTGTTGCTAAAGCTAAAGCCGCCCCAACAATGCTTAATCCAGTTAATAAGTTACTGATGTCTTGATTAAATGAAAATTTTAAAATCAATAAAAAACCAATAATCACTAAAACAGCTTTGAAGAAATCCTTAAAGAAAATAATCAACTGATTATCTGTCATATCAGCTGTTTGATTGGCTTTTTGTTCTAAAATCAATGCAATAAACTCAATGACTCTTAAGCATAACCAAATAAATACAATGATTAAAACACCATCCGCTAAAGCATCAATCAATTCCTTCATTGAAACTTTGTAAATAGTAATATTCAATGCTTTGGGGAAAACCAATTGATCTAAAGAAATAAAACCAATGAGTAATAATAAAAAATAATCTAAAGGTTGTACTACCAAATTCAAAAAGGACTCTCTTGCAACATGCTTCTTGGCATTGCCCACTAACCGAAACATCAATTTGGCAAGATACTTAGAAACAATGCGTTTAAAGAGTAGAATACCAATAATTACCAATAATACAGTCAAATAGCTTCGAACGGAATTATTGAGTATTACTTGATCTAATAGCTTGTTCATAATTTAATTAAGCGTCAAATTTTTTCAATTGCATATCGGTACCATCAAATTCAGCATAGGTAAAGTGCTTAATCCAATCGCCCAAATTAATGTATCGACTCTGTTGATTCAAAGGATAATCAATGGGATAATGACGATGTCCAAAAATAAAAAAATCTGTTTGTGTTTTTGTTAAAGCCTCTTTACAATACACGATTAACCATTCTTTATCAGCTCCCAAGAAATGATCATCGGATGCGCCTGTTTTCTCCTTGCTTTTTCTGCTGAAATAATTGGCCAAGCCTATGCCCCAATCAGGATGCAAGAACCTGAACAACCATTGACAGATCGGATTTGTAAATATTTTCTTGAGAAATTTATAGCCATGATCTCCTGGTCCTAAACCATCCCCATGGCCAACTAAAATTTTTTTACCATTCCATTCAAATTGTTTGGGCTCATGAAATACAGAAATATTCAACTCTTCTTCAAAATAGCCACTCATCCACATATCATGGTTGCCAGTAAAAACAATGATTGGAATACCAGCATCGCTTATTTCAGCCAGTTTGCCTAGCAAGCGGGTATAGCCCTTTGGCACCACTTTTTTATATTCAAACCAGAAATCAAAAATATCCCCAACAATAAATATGGCTGCTGCCATGTCTTTAATGGACGTTAAAAACTGAACCAATTTTTTCTCTCTAAGCAAACTAGCGTCTGCATTTGGTGCACCTAAATGAAAGTCGGATAAAAAATAAACTTTTTTATTTGCCTCTAGTGACTGAATCATAGCTGCCCTTTTTGTTGAAGATATGCCAACAAATCACCGCCTTCAATCAATTGACCTGCTTCAATTGACCCATTATACCAATAAATCCATGCTTGCGTTTGTTCATTATTAAATTGAACCGTCGTTAGCGCTCTTCTATACAAAGGCGATTGACCTTCTTCTGCTTGAACACCCTCATAATCGTCTAATTGTGCAATCGCCCATGAGCATTCTGCAGGTATTTTAATGGTATACAATTCCCCCTTAATCAAACTTTGGTCTTCAGAAGGAACACCAGCAGGAAATTCAGGTAATTGAAATAGTTTCCCTTGCACATAAGCCGTACCCATTAAGGTAAAATATTTACTGATATAGGTATAAGCAGGATTATTAAAGCCGCTTCTAAGCGACCCATATACAAATAAGTGACGACAAGCTAATTCCATATCAACAAGTTTAATCAAACATCGGTTAAAAAGCAAAAAACTTCTTTTGGTCCATGCACACCCACAACCAATGTTTTTTCAATATCAGCAGTTCTGCTAGGACCGGTTGCTAAACTAATCATTGATGGCAAATCCTGACCGTATTTATCGGTCATTTTCTGAATGGCTTCATCAATACTGTATACCAATTGATTGGTCTTGGCTATGCAGATATGCACCGGAGCATACACACTGGTTGTACGCCCACTTAAAGCTGCACTACTTAGGATCATACTTCCTGTTCTTGCAACTAAGTATTCACAACTCGTTATTGACAAATCACAGGATGCTAACTCACTTGTAAATTCACCATGATACCCGTTCTCAAGCAATAATTTTTGCAAATCTGGTTCTTTACAAAAAATATGTTTCCAGTTTCTGTTTGATATCAGCTGCATGAGTTGTGCAACCAATTCTGATTCATCGATGCAAAAAGAAAACCTGCCTTGCAAGCCTGTAAAATGCTCTGCAAACTCTACTTCTAATTCCTTTTGAGTAGGTTGAAACAATTCAGGAATTGAGGCTGTACTCAAAAAGGGAACAGGCACTTTGGTAACAAGTGCCTGTTTGATTTGACTTAAAATTTTATCTCTTGAATTGATCATTATACATTCGTATCAGTTGGTTCCTCCGCTGCAAGCTTTTCTGCCGCTGCATTTTTTTCAGCTTCTACTTCAAGCAATTTCTTTTCTTCAAAAGGTCGTTTGCCAATTAAATGTTCTACATCGCTCTTGTGTAATACTTCTTTTTCTAATAGCTCTTTTGCCAACTTCTCAACTTCCGTTTTCTTCTCGTTTAACAAATCGAGGGTCTTTTGGTATGCTTCGTCTATAATCCCCCTAACTTCTTCATCAATAATTTTACCTGTTTCTTCACTATAAGGTTTGGTAAAAGTATTTTCTTGTGATGGATCATAGAAACTTACGTTACCAACTTTCTTATTCATACCATATGCAGTTACCATGCTGTAAGCAATTCTGGTAATCTGTTGCAAGTCATTGGCAGCACCGGTAGAAATTTTACCAAAGAAAATTTCTTCAGCAGCTCTACCACCAAGTGTCATACAAATTTGATCCATTAATTGATCGGTATTGTATAAGTATTGTTCCGTAGGTGTGTATTGCGCATAACCCAATGCAGCAGTACCTCTCGGAACAATCGTCACTTTTAACAAAGGATATGCATGCTCTAAAAACCAACCGCATACTGCATGACCAGCTTCGTGGTAGGCAATAATTGATTTTTCATGTGGCGCAATGATTTTATTCTTTTTCTCTAAACCACCTATCACACGATCAATAGCATCTTGGAAATCACTCATATCAACTGCTTCCTTACCCTTACGAGCAGCAATTAATGCGGCTTCATTACATACATTGGCGATGTCTGCGCCAGCAAAGCCAGGGGTTTGTTCCGCCAACTTATGCAAATCCAATGTTTCTGATACCTTAATTGGTCCTAAGTGAACTTTTAAAATGGCTTCACGACCTTTTACATCTGGTTTGTCAATGGAAATTTGACGATCAAATCTTCCTGGGCGCAATAACGCACTATCTAATACATCGGGTCGGTTGGTTGCTGCCAAAATGATGATGCCAGTGTCTCCACCAAATCCATCCAT